>NZ_DAOUBJ010000037.1:0-62824 GCF_034432735.1 Tepidiforma sp.
AGGGCCGTGCGGACCTTCACGCACGACAGTCGGCGGGACGAGACTCCAGCCGAATACGCGATCCAGACGGTAGGCAGCCACCTCCCGCCGATAGAGCGTGCCATGGGGAAAATCCCAGAGCGGGGTCTCGCCATCGCGCGGCTTGTAAATCGCGAGCAACTCACCCTCGCCATCGGTAAGCCGAGCGAGGTACACGTAATTCGATGAGTACCAGACCGGTCGACATTCCAGAAACGCCGAACCCTGCAGTCGTCGTTCGACCGCCACGAAATCACCACTATCCATCCGTTCTGAGCCTAGCAGAACACGTGCGGACGAGGCCGTCTCACACGACGATGGAGCCACGCAGGACGGTGACCGCCGTTCCGGCGATCCGGACACCGGTGGGCTCGTCGCCGTCCCCATCCACTTCTACCGTGACCACCCCCGGGCGCCCCATGAGGTGCCCCTGTTCCACCATATAGCGTCGCTCGCGGACCAAGCCGTACTTCCACAGGTAAGCTGCCATCGCCCCCGCAGCGCTCCCGGTTACCGGGTCCTCGGCAATGCCAGCGCTCGCCGCGAAATGTCGAGCGTGCGCCCGGTGCCCCGGTTCGAACGCTTCGAGGCAGAACACGTGCGTACTGAAATAGTGCCCGACCTCCTCCAGGTCGCCGAGGTGTTGAAAATTCGGCCGCAGCCGACGAAGGACCTCGAGCGACCGCACCGGCACCATCGCTTGCGGCGTTCCAGTCGATACCACCTGAACCGGCGAGTCCGAGCAAATGTCCGAGGGCGCGATTCCCAGTGCTTCCGCGATCACGTTCCGGTCGAGCCTGCGGCCAAATTCGGGCCGCGCTTGCGTCATGACCACACGGATGTTCCGCGCCTCGTCCAGGTCGATGTCCACCGGCAACAGCCCGATGTTGAGCTCCTGGGTAACCCGAACCGGACCGCCAGAAAGGTCGATACGCCCCTCCTCGACGAGCGCGTGCATCGTCGCGATCGTCGGGTGGCCGGCCAGCGGGATTTCTTTCGCCGGAGTGAAAAATCTGACACGAAACTTCGCCCTGCGCGAAGGGAACACGAATGCGGTCTCGCTCGCGTTGAGCTCCCGCGCAATCTGCTGCATCTGCTCATCGGATAGCCCGTCGGCTCGGGTGATGACGCCACAGGGATTGCCCGTGTACGGCCGCGTGGTGAACGCGTCGATAATCTTTACCTGATACTCCGGCATGGCCGCAGCATACCAGCCCCGCACGCTGCCGTTCCGAAGTTCGCCTCCGCCAACGTCGAATCAGGCCCTGGCCTCGGTCATGCCAGCCATTGACAATCTCACCGGCCCGCCGGCCGGGCTTGGAGGAAGGCGTGCACATTTCCCAATTTCCGCTCGAACAAGACCATCTCGCCGCCGCGGTTGGCGAACTGCTCGTGCGGCGCGGCGAGAAGCTAGCAGTTTCCGAAACCACCGCAGGGGGGCTCATTAGCGTCCGATTGCTGAGCGTCCCCGGAGCCTCGCGGTGGTACGACGGTGGCATCATCCCCTATGCCGGAGCCCATCGCTGGCAACAGCTCGGCCTCGACGTCGAGATTGCCCGGCAGCACGGCGCCGTGAGCGCAGCTTGGGTAGCGGCCACTGCCGAAGGGCTACGCCGGGCGCTTGGGTGCGCCTGGGCGCTCGCCGAGAGCGGCATCGCTGGGCCGCAAGGCAGCCGACGCTCGCCCAAGCCGGTCGGGTCGGTCGTCATCGCGCTCGCCGGGCCAGCGGGAACCATCACCGAAGAGCACGTCTTCCCCGGTTCCCGAGTCGAGGTGATGGTCCAGATCGCCGAGCGGGCCCTCGCCCTGCTGAAAGAGACCCTCACGGCGACAGCAGAAACGACGGTAACGAGCTAGAAGACATCGAAGAGGCTGAATCGCGGGCCGTCCTTGCAGCAGAGCCGGACACCCCGCCGCGTGAAAACGGCGCATCCGTAGCACATGCCCCAGCCGCACGGCATGTTCTCTTCCATCAGAATCTCCGGCGACTGTCGCCGTCCGTTGCCGCGGAGTCTATCCGCCAATGCCTGGAACATCGCGTTCGGCCCGCAGGCGTAGATACGATTCGCCCATTCCTGATATTTCCCGAGGTGCTCCGTGACGAACCCCCGTGGTCCCGCCGAGCCGTCCTCGGTAACGACGACATACTCGGTCTCCTTCGGCCACTCCGCTGCAGGGAGGAGATGAGCGGCGTCGCGAGCGCCCATCATCGCGACCACATGGTGCCCCGCTTCAATCGCGCGAAAGGCAGTTTCCACGAGCGGCGCCACGCCGACTCCTCCTCCGATGAGGAGGACGTTCGCCGGTGCCGATGGCAGGCGAAACCCCCGGCCAAGCGGTCCGTACGCTCGAACAGCGGTACCCGGTGGCTGCTCGCTCAGCCAACGGGTACCGCGGCCCACGACCGCATAGCAGAGCGCGAATCGGTCCCCGTCGACCCGGTAATAGCTGAATGCGCGCGCGAACATGGGATCCATGTGCTCGTGCGAGCAATGGACCATCACGAATTGCCCCGGCTCCACCCGACGAGCGAGAGCCGGCGAATGAAACCAGGTAATGAACGCCCCTTCCCAAGCCGGCCGCGTCTCGAGAATGATAGCGTCGTCAATCTCCACCGAGGTACTCCCTCACCGTCGCAACGTCGTAGGCTGCGGGCCGGGCAAGCGCCTGAATGGCTGCCCGGGCGGTATCGATCGACGTGAAGCACGGGATTCGACGTTCGGCCGCCGCTCGCCGAATGTGAAATCCGTCTCTCAAGGAGCCGGTCATCCGGCCTTCCGGCGTATTGATCACGCACTGCACGGTGCCGTCCATGATGACATCGACGACGTTCGGATGGCCGCCACTCAGAACCTTCGTGACCGTCTCGACCGGGAGCCCCAGCGCCTGGATCATCCGGGCTGTGCCCTCCGTCGCGTAGAGGCGGTATCCGGCCTCGGCGAGTTGGTGCACGAGTGGAAGCGCATCGGCCTTGGTGCGGTCCGAAATGCTGAGCAGAATCGACGCCTTCGACGGCAATGCGAGGTCCGCCGCAATGAGCGCTTTCGCCAGCGCAGCCTCGAAGGTCCGGTCGACCCCCATCACCTCTCCCGTGCTCTTCATCTCAGGGCCCAAGTAGGTATCGACGCCCTTGAGCTTCGACATCGAGAACACCGGGGCCTTGACTGCGTACAGGCGCCGCTCCGGCCAGAGGCCATCCGGATAACCTTGCTCGCGCAGCTTCCTTCCGAGCATCGCGCCAACCGCGAGCTGCACCATCGGCACACCGGTCACCTTCGAGAGAAACGGCACGGTTCGACTCGCGCGTGGATTCACCTCGAGGACGAACACGCGCGGGCCCTCGTGCGGTCGGCGCGGGAGCACGACGTATTGGATGTTGGTCAAGCCGATCGCGCCCATGCCCAGCACGATACGACGGGTGTAATCGACGATGACTGCCTTTTCCTCATCGTCGAGGTGGACCGGCGGGTAGACCGCCATCGAATCCCCTGAGTGCACGCCCGCCCGCTCGATATGTTCCATGATGCCCGGAATGAGCACCTGCTCGCCGTCGCAGATGGCGTCCACCTCCACTTCGGCACCTTCGAGGAACTTGTCGATGAGAATTGGCTTTCCGCCCGCAACCTCGGCGGCAGCGCCGACGAAGGTCACCAGCTCGGTCGCGTTCTGAACGATCTCCATGGCCCGCCCGCCGAGCACGTACGACGGCCGCACGAGAACCGGGTAGCCTATCTGCTGCGCCGTCTTCATCGCTTCTTCCAGCGTCAAGATCGCGGCTCCAGGCGGCTGCGGAATACCTCGCTCCTGGAGAAACCGCTCGAACCGGCGGCGGTCCTCCGCAATGTCGATCGCCTCGGCGTCCGAGCCGATGATCGGGAGCCCCGCCCGCCGGAGCGGGCCCGCGATGTTGATCGCGGTCTGTCCGCCAAACTGGACGATGCTCGGCGGACTCCCATGCGCGCCGGCCCCCTCGTTTTCGATGATGTCGCGAATCGATTCTTCGTCCAGCGGCTCGAAATACAGCCGGTCGGACGTGTCGAAATCGGTCGAAACCGTCTCCGGGTTCGAGTTCACCATGATGGCGCGCAGCCCCGCGCTCTGCAGCGCCCAAGCGGCATGGACGCTCGCGTAGTCGAACTCGATGCCCTGCCCGATGCGGATCGGACCGCTCCCGACGACAACGGCTCCGCGCCCCTCCTCAGGCGTCGCCTCGTTCTCGTATTCGTAGGTGCTGTAAAAATAGGGTGTCTCGGCGTCGAACTCCGCCGCGCAGGTATCCACCATCTTGTAGACCGGCCGGATATTCCACTCGTGGCGGAGCGCCCGGATCTGTTCGGGCAGCCGGTCCGCAAGTTGCGCGACCATCTCGTCGCTGAAGCCCATCCGCTTCGCTTCACGCAGCAGGTCGGGGTGGAGCGGCTCCTCCAACAGCCGCCGTTCCATCCGCACAATGTTCTGCAGGCGCTCCAGGAACCACGGGTCGACGCCATGCGACCGCCGCGAGAGCGTGACGATGTCTTCGCCCCGGCGAAGGGCCGCGATCAGCGCCCAGAGCCGCTCGTCCGTTGCGTGGACGGGCACCTCCGCCATCTCCCGCCACTCCGGCCGCTCCCAGAGCAGACTGCGCCCGCCGACCTCCAGCGAGCGGACCGCCTTGTTGAGGGCTGCCTCGAAGGTACGGTCGATCGCCATCACTTCGCCCGTCGCCTTCATCTGCGTGCCCAGGGTCCGGTCGCCAAGGGCGAACTTGTCGAACGGCCATCGGGGAATCTTCACTACCACGTAGTCGAGCGCCGGCTCGAACGCAGCCGTGGTCTTTTTCGTCACCGCGTTCGGAATCTCATCCAGGGTTCGGCCGCAGGCGATCTTGGCCGCGACGCGCGCGATCGGGTATCCCGTCGCCTTCGATGCGAGCGCTGAAGACCGGCTGACGCGTGGATTGACCTCGATAACGTAGTAGGGCAGCGGTTCGTCCGGATCGCCCCGCCAGTCGGTGACATCCTTCCTGGGGGCCAGCGAGAACTGGACGTTGCAGCCCCCTTCGATGCCCAGCTCCGAAATGATCCGCAAGGCCGCGGAACGGAGCATCTGGTAATCCTTGTCGCTCAGTGTCTGCGATGGTGCGACCACGATAGAGTCGCCCGTGTGGACGCCCATCGGGTCCATGTTTTCCATATTGCATATGGTGATGCAGTTGCCGGCGCTGTCACGCATCACCTCGTACTCGATCTCTTTCCAGCCAAGGAGGTTCTTCTCGACGAGGACCTGCGTGATCGGGCTGGCGGCCAGCCCCGACGCCGCGACGCTCCGGAGCTGCTCCATCGAGAAGGCCATGCCACCACCGGTGCCGCCCAGCGTGTAGGCAGGCCGCACGACCACGGGCAGGCCGATGCGCTCGGCCGCCCTCTCGCACTCGGCCACCGTGTGGCAAATCTCGCTCTCGAGAACCGGCTCCCCGAGCTTCGCCAGCATCTCGCGGAAGAGTTCGCGGTCCTCCGCCCGACGTATCGCGTCGAGCGGAGTGCCCAGCAGGCGCACGTTGTACTTTTCGAGAATGCCGGCCTTCGAGAGCTCGACGGCGAGGTTGAGGCCTGTCTGGCCCCCCAGCGTCGGCAAAAGCCCCTCCGGTCGTTCGCGCGCAATAATTCGCTCCAGTACGGGAACGGTCAGCGGCTCGATGTAAACGGCATCGGCGATATCGAGGTCCGTCATGATCGTCGCCGGATTCGAGTTCACGAGGATGCTGCGCACGCCCTCCTCGCGCACCGCCTTGCAAGCCTGCGTTCCGGCATAGTCGAACTCCGCGGCCTGGCCGATGACGATCGGCCCGGACCCGATGATGAGCACGCTCGATGGTTTCACGGATGGCATCTCCGGAGAGGTTCGATGTGGGTAGCGGCCATCGATGCTGAAGCCGGGATTCTCGACGGCTGCCTCATCGTCGTAGTCCGCTTCGGAGAACCCGGCGAACGGGCAGCGGCACGAACAGGAACAGCGCGAACGGCAGTAGCAACAGTTCCACCCGTGCCTCGAGGATGAGCAAGGCCTCGAACGCGCCGACCACGGCGCCCAGCAAGACCGGTACCGTCGAATGGGCCCCCGCATCGGGCGCGCCGCTGACAAGCATCGCGCCAATCAGCATTCCGCAAATGCTCGCGATGGCGAGCGAAGCCGCGAACAGCCGCGCGAGACCGGCGCCGGCATCTCCAGCCGCGAACCCGGGCCCGCCGAAGCTGATAGCCGTAAAGACTCCAGCCATCACGAACATGCCAGCAGCGAGCGCGAAGGCGAAGTCAGCTACCACGGATACCTGTCGCCTGGGCCGAATAGGCGCGTTGTTCCGCCGGCGGGTCGTCATCGTCGGGTTACCTGCCATGGACCCCATCTCAGAGCGGTAACTCGAACCGCATGTTGGGGTTCCGTAGCGGAACCATCGCGCCGATGCTCGAGAGGAAGCTCAGTGCAGGTTCGTTCCCCTCCGGCAGCCGGCCGCGGATGCGCCGGTAGCCGCGTTGACGTGCGAATTCGAGAATCGCCTCGGCGAGGTCGGTCGCGATTCCGCGCCGCCGGTACTCCGCGAGCACCCACACGCCCAGCAGCCCAGTCCCCGGGTCCGCCGTGTCGAAATCGAGCGCCCCGAAAGCGACGGGGATGCTGCCATCGTAGGCCACGAAAAGCGCTCCGTCGTCGCCAAGGCGGCGAAGCCATGCCTCGATCCGGCTCGCATCGAACGGCCCCTCCAGGCCGACATTCTCGTTTCCCATACCCCGCAGAATGGCCGCGATGCCCTCCGCATCGGCGGCGCTGGCCCGTCGAATCTCCGTGGCACGGGTCATCGGCCCCCTCCTTTCGTTGTCGCCATCAGGTCGATGAAGCGGTCGAAAATGTATTCGTTGTCGAGCGGCCCCGGACACGCCTCACTGTGATACTGAATCGTCATCAGCGGATCCCGTCGCGAGGCGATGCCTTCGACCGTTCCATCGTTGAGGTTGATGTGGCTCACGTACGCCGCGGCATCCAGGTGGTCTGGGTCGACGGCGTACCCATGATTTTGTGCCGTGATGGTCACCCGGCCCGAAACGAGGTCCTTCACCGGGTGGTTCCCGCCCCGGTGGCCGAACGGCAGCTTGAATGTTCCCGCACCGAGAGCACGCGCCGCCACCTGATGGCCGAGGCAGATACCGAAAACCGGAACGCGTCCGATCAGCTGTCTCACCTCACGGACCATCCGATCCAAGAGTCGCGGATCACCCGGCCCGGGCGAAAGACAAACCCCGTCGGGATGAACGGCCAGAATGTCGGCCGCCGGCGTACCGGCGGGAAACACCCGAACCGAACAGCCCCGTTTTTCGAGCAACCGCATGATATTTCGTTTCACCCCACCATCGAGCAGCGCCACGCGGTAGCGACCTTCGCCAAGGGGGACCGACCAGTCGTAGACCCGGTCGGTGGTGACCGAAGCCACCCAGTCGATGTCGTCGTACACAGGCAGGTCGCGCACCCGCGCCAGCGCCTGCTCCGGAGACTCGTGGGTCGTGATCGTTCCTAGCATCACACCTTGACGGCGGATCCGCCTGGTCACGGCGCGGGTGTCCACGCCCTCGATAGCCACCACCCCGCGTGCCTCGAGGTACTCGCGCAACGTCTGATGTGACCGGAGGTGGCTTGGCTGGTCGGTGGCCTGACGGACAATCAGGCCCCTCGGCTGAATACGGGCTGATTCTTCGACCCGTTCGTCTATCCCGTAGTTGCCGATCAGCGGGTACGTCAGCACCAGGAGCTGCCCGGCGTACGACGGATCGGTCAGCATCTCCTGGTACCCAGTCATCGACGTGTTGAACACAACCTCGCCATCCGCGTGTCCGAGCGCCCCCACAGCCCTCCCGGGGTACGCCGTTCCGTCAGCGAGGACGAGCCAGGCATCAGCCATTCACCACCTCCCGCTCCCATGCGATCGTTCCACCGAAAACGACGGCACGCACCGCGCCCGTCAGGCGTTGTCCGCCGAGCGGTGTGTTTCTTCCTTTCGAGCACCACGAAGTAGGATCGACTACCACCGTCGCCCGTGGATCGAGCACGACAATGTCTCGCGCTTCGCCCGGCGCGAGGGTGCCCAGTCCTCGTACCCGCTCCGCGAGGCGGAAGCACGCTGCCGGTCCCGACGTGAGCGCCTCGACCATCCGTTCGACCCGAAGCTCGCCGCGCGACGCCAGGGTCAGCAACGTCGACACCGCCGATTCGAAACAGCTGATGCCGAAGGCCGCCTCTTCGAACTCGACGAGCTTGTCCTCGACCGCGTGAGGCGCGTGATCGGTTGCGATCGCATCGATAATCCCCTCGTCGAGGGCGCGCAGCAGCGCGCGCCGATCCGATTCCGTCCGCAACGGTGGGTTGACCTTGGCGTTCGTGTCGTAGGAAGGCTCCGAGCCCGTCCCGGCGACGGCGTCCTCGGTCAGAAACAGATGGCTAGGGGTGACCTCGCAGGTCACCCGAACGCCGCTGCGCTTCGCCTGTGCGATGAGGTCCACGCCCCGCGCCGTGGAAACGTGGGCGATGTGAAGCCGAGCGCCCGTGAGAGCAGCGAGTTCGATATTGCGGGCGATGGCGGCAGCTTCAGCTGCCGAAGGCTGCCCGGTGAGCCCCAACCTCTCGCTCACCGCCCCCTCGTTCATCGCGCCGTTCGTGTGCATCTCGGGACTGTCGCAGTGCTCGGAAAGGGGAACGCCGAGTGCATTCGCGAGGGCAAGCGCGTTCCGCATGAGCCGCGGGTCCGCCACGGGACTCCCGTCGTCGCTGAAGGCGACGACCCCGCGCTGCGCGAGCTCGGCCAGCTCGGCAAGCTCTCTCCCCTCGCGCCCCCGGGTGACACACCCGATCTGGAAGATGCGTACACGCCCGTACCGAGCGTAGAGTTCGAGAATGCTCTCGAGCACCGGCCCGCAGTCGGGCGCAGGTCTCGTGTTGGGCATCGCGCAAACCGTGGTGAATCCGCCCCGAAGCGCAGCGGCCGTTTCCGTCGCCACGGTGCCTTTCTGCTCGAAGCCCGGCTCCCGCAAATGCGCATGGAGGTCGATGAAGCCCGGGGCCACGATACACCCATCGGCTTCCACCACACGTGCACCGGTCACCTCCAGCCCCGCACGAACGTCCGCGACAACCCCGTCCGCTACGAGCACGTCCACCACCGCGTCGAGCCTCCGCGCGGGATCGATGACCCTGCCGCCCCTGATGAGAATGCGTTCGCTCAACGTCGGCTCCTCGCTGCGATGAGGTAGAGGAGGGCCATCCGAATGGCCACCCCATTCGCGACTTGTTCCTCCACCAGTGACTGCGCCCCGTGAGCGACATCGGGCGCTACCTCGATCCCCTCGTTCATCGGGCCGGGGTGCATCAGCAGCGCGCCCGGCCGTGCCCGCCCCATCCTCGCCGCATTGACCTGGTACCCCGAGATGTACTCTCGGAGCGAAGGGATCAGGCCACGCTGCTGGCGCTCCTTTTGCATCCGAAGCGCCATGACGACGTCGGCACCTTCGACCGCCCGGTCCAAATCGGTCGTGAGCGCGCAACGGTTCTCTCCGAGCTGCGGAACGTAGCTCCGAGGCAACAGCGTCGCCGGTCCACAGAGAATGACCTCTGCCCCGTACCGAAGCAGAGTCCACGCGTTCGAACGAGCGACCCGCGAGTGGAGAATGTCGCCCACGATGACTACCTTCCGCCCCTCGAGCGAGCCGAGGTGCTCGACCATCGTGAACAAGTCCAAGAGGGCCTGCGTCGGATGCGCGTGTGTGCCGTCGCCGCCGTTGATCACCGCAGCGCCCGTGTTCCGCGCCGCGAGGTAGGGGGCTCCCGACCGAGGATGGCGCATCACGATGACGTCCGCGCCGATCGCTTCGAGGGTCCGAACCGTGTCGATGAGCGTCTCCCCCTTCTCGACCGACGACCCGGCGGCCGTGAGGTTCACGACGTCGGCGCCCAGCGCCTTGGCTGCAACCTCGAAGCTGGCCCGCGTGCGGGTGCTCTGTTCGTAAAACAGTGTCGCAACGGTCACACCGCGCAGCGTCGACACCTTCGACACCGGCCTCGAACGGATCTCTCGCATGCCGCGAGCCGTCTCGAGGATGAGGTCGATCTCCTCTCGGGAGAGCGTGTCAGTGTCGAGCAGGTCCTTTCGAGTCCAAGTGGTTGCGAGAGAAGGCTCCGCCACGGGACTGCGCGCGTCAGGCACTGGCCGCCTCCTCGCCGTAGACATACACCGCATCTTCGCCATCGACCTCCGAGAGGCGCACCCGAACTCGCTGGACGAGGGCAGTTGGGATGTTCTTCCCAACGAAATCCGGCCGGATGGGTAGCTCACGATGCCCACGGTCGACCAGTACGCAGAGGCGAACCCGTGCCGGCCTTCCAAAATCGAGCAGCGCATCCAAAGCAGCCCGAACCGACCTACCCGTGAACAGCACGTCGTCGACCAACACCACGGTTTTTCCGTCGATCGGGACCGGGATGTCCGACGGCCGGACCGGGGGTGGCGAGGGGCGGCGCACGACATCGTCGCGGTAGAGACCGATGTCGAGGGCCCCTACTGGTACCTCGACACCCTCGAACTCCCGAATGGCGGCGGCAAGCCGCTGCGCGAGCGGAAACCCCCGGGATAGCAAGCCAACCAGCACGAGGTCGTCCGTTCCGCGGTTACTCTCGACGATCTCGTGCCCTAGGCGCCGGACCGTGCGCGCGATCTCCTCAGGGCCGAGGTATCGGGTTGGACTCACGAAAAACGCCTCCCCCAAGCTCCGGAGAAGGCGCACACGAACATGAACGACCTGCCGGCCATGCCGGCACCTCCTCCCTTGGCGGCCTCACGGGACCACCTTAAAGGGTCCCGCTCAGCATACACCGCGCACCGCCACGGTGCCAGCCCACCATCCATGACCCGTTCCGGAGTCAGCCGTATACTCCAGGTACCCGCACCGCCTGAATCCGACGATCGGAGCTCTTGCGTGTCATCGCCCTCGGGCACAGAGCAGACGAAGGAGTCCGACGTTCGCGATCGAATCTTCGCGAGCGCGCTGCGGCATTTCTCGCAAAAGGGCTACGCCGCGACGTCCCTCCGTGAGGTCTCGGAGGACGCTGGTACCACCAAGCCGATGATCTATTACTACTTCGGCTCGAAAGAGGGCCTCTACGCTGGCATCGTCCGGCAGATCCTCGAGGAGATGGCGGACACGATTCGTGCCCAGCTACCCGCCGAGGCCCCGGTCGAAGAACAGGTGCTCGCGTACTGCGAGCGATACCTCGACTACTTCCTCCAACAGGAGGAGATCATCGCCCTCGTTCTGCGGGAAGTGTTCGGGCTCGGCGGCGTCCCCATGGCCGAATTCGCGCAGGCGCTCGGTGAACGCGTCCGCCTACCCCTCGACGAAATCCTCGCCCGCGGCATGGCCTCGGGTGTGCTTCGCACAGATTCCGTACCAATCTGTGCGACCGCCATCACCGGCATTCTCAACATGTTCATCCTGGCCCACGTCTTCGGTGGCGCACCCATCGACCGAGAGACCCCCCTCAGGCAGGTGCGCTACTACATCGCAGGGCTCGCCTGCCTTTCCTGAGCCTTGTCGTGCGAATCGGCGCCAAAAGGCCGGAGCCTCATCTTTTGGCCCGGGCTGCCGTTTTATCTCTTTAGAGAGGCATGCCGTGGCCGAATCCCGCTTGGTCGACTACTACTCGATCCTCAACCTGCCCCCAAAAGCCGACCTTGCTGGCATCGAGGCAGCCTACGCGCGACTCTCGGACGACCTGATGCGTCAAGCCGAGTACGATGACTCGGCGCGTGAAGCCATGCAGCGGCTCAACGAAGCCTACGCGGTGCTTTCGAAACCGGACCTCCGCCGGGAGTACGACCGCGCATTCTTTCGAGCGGAGCTCGAACGACTCGAGCGGGAAACTCGCGCGATAGAAAGGCGTCGAGCCATTGCCAGCAGCGTCCTCGTTGGCGCACTCGGGCTCGTCGTCGCGGTCCAGGCGGCTGCATTGCTCTACCTCGGGTGGGACAGCGCCACCGGGCTCTTCCGCGCCATTGCCGACTGGCTGATGTAGCGCTGCCGTTATCCCGCGGCTTCGCCCGTCCCCCGCTCTGTCAGCAGGCGTGCCTGTTCCTCGGCGTAGGGAGTGATCGTCTCGAACATGTTGACCTGGCTTTCGAGCCGCTTCTGCAACCCGCTCATCAGTCCGAGCACACGGAAGATCAGCAAAATGTCGCCGGGGATCTCCGTCACTGGGTTGGCATTAAGGATTCGCGCGAGCCGCTCGTTGACCTCCGGCATAACGTCGGCGTCCATGTACGGCTTTTGGTCGGGTCCGGTAGCCTCGAAGAACGACCTCCCGAGCGCGATGAGCGATTGCGGGTCTTCGGATTTCGTTCTGAAGCCGATTGCACGGAACGCCGCCACCATCTCGGCATCGTCCTGGCGCAACATTGCCACCACCAGCCGCGCATAGTTGAGACGGAAGGATTCGGGCAGCTCTTTCGATAGCCCAAAGTCGAGGAAGACCACCACAGGCCCAGGCAGAACGAGGAGGTTGCCGGGGTGAGGGTCGGCGTGGAAATACCCATGAACCAGGATCTGCTCGCAGTACGCCTCGGTCATGATCAGGGCGACCTGGTTGGGGTCGATCCCTTGCGCGAGCAGGGCGGGGATGTCGGAGATCTTGGTCCCCTCGATAAATTCCGTGGTCAGGACACGCCGGGCCGTGTATTCCCAATACACCCTCGGGATACGGATATCCCTCCGGTGGGCCAAGTCCCGCGCGACACGCTCCGAGCTTTTCCCTTCGAGGATGAAGTCCAGCTCTAACGGTATCTGCCGGTTCAGCTCGTCCATGATGACCCGGAAATCGAAGTTCGGCTCGATGCGGGCCAAGATGCGGACGAGGATCGAGATATTCCGCAGGTCGGTTTCCAGCACGCGGTCAATCCCCGGGTACTGCACCTTCACGGCCACGTCGTGACCGTCGCGCGTCCGCGCTCGGTGCACTTGAGCAAGCGAGGCCGACGCGATAGGCCGACGGCTGAACTCGGCGAAAATGACATCGGGGTGATTGCCTAGCTCCCGACGTACTTGCTCGGCCACCTCACGGAAAGGCCGGGCCGGCACCCTATCCTGCAGGCGACTGAGCACGGCAATGTACTCCGGCGGGGCGACGTCCGCGCGGCTGGAGATGAACTGACAGGTCTTGATGAGCAGCCCTTCCATCCTCGTCGCGAGCCCGTAGACCCTTCGAGCTGCTCGCAGATGGGTCTGGGAAAGCCGCCGTGCCCGCACTTCGGGGTCGCGGGCTGGGAATTTCTGGAGCCGCTTGTAGCTGAGGTAAATGACGACGAACGCCCAGCCCACCTCGACAAAGCGTCGGATTCGTTGCGGCCAGGGAAGCGGGCGAGCGCCAGTCAACGTGCGTGCCATCGCTTCCAACGGTAGCAGGCCACATTGGCACGACGAAGAAAGGCCGCCCACGATTGGGCGGCCCCGAGTTCATTCAGGGCTGGCCGTCAAGCCTTCAGCGAAATGCCGTCGACCTTCCACGAACCCGCGACGTCCTTCCAGCGGGTCGCGATGGTGCGCGCGCCCGCGTCAGAGGCCATCACGATGTCGACGAGGTGGTCTTCCCCATCCTGGCCTTGAAGCTCGACGGTCACCGTCGGTGTACCTGTCGGCTGCGGGCCGCCAGCTGCCTGCATCTGCGATTGGAGGGCCATGGCCTGCCCCATACCATTCGGGGTGAACGCCATCATGAGGCCCGCGATGTTCTGGTTGACCAGGTCCTTCGCGAACTGTTCGGCCGCTTCCTTCAGATCCGCCATTCATTGCTCCTTGTTTCCCGGCCGGTAGGTATCGTGGTTGCCGGGAAGGCTTAGCGTAGGGAGCTGGCGCACCGTGTCAAGCGTCACCCCTCGCGGAGGGGTTTTCGGCTGCGAACAGTGGCCGGAACTGATGGAGCAGGTCGGGCCCTTGGCGCAGATGGTGGCCGCCATCGTCGGCCAGCGTTACGCCCGTAATCCAGCTCGCCTCGTCGCTGAGCAAAAACGCCACGGCCGCCGCAATGTCGTCCGTCGTGCCCAAGCGGTTCAACGGCATCCTTCGCAGGTATTCGGCAACGGTCTCGTCGTTAGCCAGCAGCCCCGATGCCAAATCCGTTGGCACGAGACCGGGAGCGACGGCATTCACCCGAATGCCGAACTCGCCCAGGTCGTCGGCAGCACAGCGCGTGAGCATGTCGAGCGCTGCCTTCGAAACACAGTACGCGGTCATCCAGCGATGGGTATGGGTACCGGCAATCGAGCTGATGTTCACGATGCTGCCGCCACCGGCCGCAGCCATCAGACGTGCCTCCTGCTGCATCACCCGGTACACACCCGTCAGGTTCGTATCGACGACCCTCACGAACTCACCGACCGGACCGTTGAGCACGCTCCCGACCGTTCCCGTGCCGGCGGCGTTCACCGCCAGGTCGAGCCTTCCGAAACGGTGCGTTACCCACGAGAACGCCCGACCCACGGATGCGTCATCCTGGACGTCGCACGGAACAAAGGATGCGCTCGGGCCGAGCTTCTCGGCTGCGTCGTGGAGCACGCCTTCCCTCCGTCCCGCCAGGATGACCCGGCCGCCGCCTTCGACGATTGCGCGGGCACAGGCAAAACCAATCCCTGTGCCACCTCCGGTCACAAATCCGACTTTTCCATCGAATCGAGGCATGCCGGGCTCCGGGTCAATATTTCCGACTATCCCAGGTGATATCGCCGATCCCCGCCAGGCGGGCCTGGTATCGGGCGGCCACGAACAGGAGATCCGAGAGCCGATTCAAAAACGGCACGACTTGCGCGCCGATTGGCTCCTCGCGGGAGAGGGCCACCACGGCACGCTCCGCCCGGCGGCAGACGGTGCGGGCCACGTGCAGCTGCGCCGCAGCCAGATCCCCGCCCGGCAAGATAAAGCTCGTGAGCGGCTCCAACTCGCCGTTCCATTCATCGATCCAGGCCTCGAGCTGCTCGACGTGACGCGGCTCGATACGGGGAACCGGGAGCCGTTCCTTGTCCTCCTCGAGGATGCAAAGGTCCGAGCCGAGGTTGAACAACACCTGCTGAATGACGTGAAAACGCTCACGCATCGACTCATGAAGCCCGGCGGCCACGGCTACGCCGATCACGCTGTTCAGCTCGTCGACGGTCCCGTAGGCCTCGATCCGCAGGCTTTCCTTGGGGACGCGCTGCCCCCCGCCAAGCGCGGTTTCGCCAGAGTCGCCCGCCCGAGTGTATACGCGATTGATTCGAACCATAGCATCGTCCCGCGGCTTTTTCGGAGCCAGCCGCATGGCAGAATGATCAGCGAAACGCACCAGCGGGGGTCCCGATGACGAACAACGAGCCGCGGCGCTGCATCCGCTGCCATGCAGTCTACACGTCACCGCCGCACATCATGGCGGGCCGGTCGTACTGCTGCGCTAGCTGCTCCGTTGGTTCCGCTTGTGAGCACCAAGGTGTCCGAAGGCCGGTCGAGGTCCGCCGCTTCGACACCATGTTCGAGCCATTCCGCCGCGTTGCTCATTCGGCCACCCCCTACGAGCGGGACGTCGAGCCCCAACCCGAAGGCTGAGCTGAGCAAGGCATGTCCATTTGCCACGAAGCGGCCCCGAACATTTGAGGCATCACCTCCCAGGAGAACGCACCCGCGCCAACCGCTGGTTCTACGAATCGCCTTCGAGCGGCCGGCGCCGTACCCGTGACGGTGCTCGAACCACCGGCCAGGTAGGTCGCAAATCCGCGCCCGCCCGCGCCAGGTTTCTGCGCGGTGCCTCGCCTCCCCAAGCCGAGGCGAGCCGCCAACCGATGCGAACACCCTGGTGCGATGGTGCCGGGGGAGGGATTCGAACCCACACGCCTCGCGGCCGCCGGGTTTAAGCCGGCTGCGTCTGCCATTCCGCCACCCCGGCGAGGTACGCGCCGCTATCCTAACGCGCGCACTGCCCGCAAACGCCGTAAAGCTCGACCGCGTGGCTTTCGAGGGTGAAGCCGTGCGCGCGTGCCTGCTCCTGGATGCGGGCGTCCAGCTCCAGGTCGGTGAATTCCGTGAATCGCCCGCACGCGCGGCAGACCAAGTGATGATGATGCTCGCCCTCGCTGAGCTGATACCGCACGCCCCCGTCTTCGAGCGGGACCCGACACAGCAGGTCAAGCTCGTGAAGGAGCTTCACGGTCCGAAACACCGTCGCGCGGCCGACTCCCGGAAGCGTTTCCAGCAGTTCCTCCACGGTGAACGGCGACCCGGCAGATTCGATAGCCTGCAGGACCGCCCGGCGCGGAGCAGTGGAACGAAACCCGATGGCATCGAGGCGAGCATTCGCTACTTCGGTAAAGCTCACGTGACAATGCTAGCAAACAGCCCCATTGCGGCTCCACGAGCGCCTTCGCCGGCCGATAACCCGGACGAGGTGATCTCGATGAACGCCACAGAGCTCCCACGCGAACCCGTCCAGTGCGTCATCTTTCGCGCCGGCGGCTGTCGCCACGCACTCCCCATCGAGGCCGTTCGCGAAATCCTGATGCCAGGCAGCCTAACCCCCGCGCCCGGCGCTCCTCCTGGCGTTCTCGGCCTCATGCAGGTTCGGGGCGCGGCCCTCCCCGTCATCGACCTCGCCCGTCGGCTCGACCTCGGTCGCGCGGAGCCAACGCCTGACCGGCGACTCGTGGTGGTCGTCGCTCGGGGCGAGACGGCCGCCCTGCTCGTTGACGACGTCGACGAAGTGGTCACGGTCCCGCCAGCCGATTTCGAACTGGTGCACCTCCCCGGCGGAAGCGCCCACCTCGTCCTCAAACGTCATGATGCACTCGTCGGCTGGCTCGATCCTGCGGCGACCATCGCCGCTGACTACGAGAACGAGGTGCTGGCAGCCTGAGTGAGCCGCCAGCGACCGTCCTCGTAGGCGACCAGGCCGCGAAACTCCAAAACGTCGATTAGGCCCTGCACCGTCGCGAGGATCTGCCAAAAGCGGCGTCGCACGGCGCGGGGGTACAGTCGCTCCGCCAGTTCGTACAAGCTCGAGCCTGCAGCATCCCGCAGGGCCCCGACGGCCCGATTCAGACGCTGCTCCGCTTGTTCCAGGTTGGCCTCGATCACCGCGACCACATCTCCGAATGGTTCACCATGACCCGGAAAACAGCGAGTGGGCTGGAGAGCCTGCAGGCTCCGAAGCGCGCCAAGGAAGGCCGGAAAGCTTCGAAATCTCCAATCGCTCGCCGGACCGTGACCGTGGTGCCCTTGCAGCGCTGGCGTCGGCGTAATCCCCGGGAGGAGCTGGTCGCCAGAGAACAGCCAGCCCTCCGAAGGGACCCAAACGACGGCATTGCCGGGCGTGTGCCCGGGCAGGTGCAGCAACTCAAGCCCTCCAACATCGACGTCGTCGAGCGCAAGTCGGGGTAGGAACGGACGATATAGCAGACCGGTCGGCCAGCGGCGGTCTCGGCCCGCCGGCGGATGCCGTTGCGCTGTCCGAGCTGCAACGCTCCACGCCCGCCGCGATTCGATAGCGGCTGCGGCGCTCGCAGCCACATCCGGCGGCGCGCCGGATGCGAGCGCCAGCTGCTTCAAAGCGGCAAACTCAGCCTCCGAGGGGGCCTCTCCAGTGGCGAACGGCCAGTCCAGCGGATGGAGGGCGACCGGTAGCCCCTGCTCCTGCCACCATGCTCCGAGGCCGGCGTGATCCAGGTGCCCGTGGGTGGCGATCACCACGTCGGGAGACGTGCCGCGGAGCGATTCCGTGAGCAAATCGCGAGCACCCTCGAAATCCGGCCCCGGATCGATCAACACTCGGGTGCCGTCGAGTTCGAGCAGGTAGACGGTATTGTCCCCCAGCGAAACAGCTCGGACCGAACGCATAATCCCTCAGTCTACGGGCGCCTGGTCCGTTATCGGAATTCGCCCGCCATGGGCATTTCCCGGTACCATCCCGCAACCATGAACGACGGAGAAACCCGTGGACGGCTCGCCCCTCGGGATGTGGAGCGCATCCGTGATGCAGCGGAGCGGCTTCGTGAGAACGTCGAGCGAGTCATCGTCGGGCACAGGGACGTCGTAGACCTCGTGTTGGTCGCTCTGCTGTGCGAAGGACACATCCTGCTCGAGGACGTCCCGGGCACGGGAAAGACGACGCTCGCAAAGGCAATCGCGCGCTCGCTCGACTGCTCGTTCCGTCGCATTCAGTTCACGCCCGACCTGATGCCCTCCGATATCACGGGAATCACGTACTACAACCAAAAGCTCGGAGAGTTCGTCTTTCGCGAAGGGCCACTCCTCGCGCAAGTGATCCTTGCCGATGAGATCAATCGCGCGACGCCCAGGACACAGGCAGCGCTCCTCGAGGCGATGGAAGAGCGGCAACTGACCGTCGAGGGGACGACGGTGCGTATGCCGGCCCCGTTCATCGTCATTGCCACGCAGAACCCCGTCGAACTCGAGGGCACGTTCCCCCTTCCGGAGGCACAACTCGACCGCTTCCTCTTGCGGTTGCGCATTGGCTACCCCAGCGAAGACGACGAGGACCGAATCCTCCAGCGATTCGAATCAGCGAACCCCTTGGAAGCGCTCCAGCCGGTGATCGCGGCTCCCACGCTTCTCGAGCTGGCCGCGAGTTTGCGCCACCTCTACGTCGCGCCGGGAGTTCGCCGCTACATCGTGCGGCTCGTTCAGGCCACCCGCGCCGAGCCCGCGTTCGAGCTTGGAGGTAGTCCGCGAGCCACTCTCGCCTTGTTTCGAGCCGCGCGCGCTAGGGCGGCCATCGAAGGTCGCGACTTTGTCCTTCCCGATGACGCCAAGGCCCTCGTGCCGCAGGTCCTCGGCCACCGCGTCATTCTGTCCACGCAGGCGCGATTGCGGGGTCGCGACGCCGAAGCATTGCTCGCAGAGGTCGTCGAACGCGTCCCCGCGCCGGTGGAGGGCTGATGTGCCATTCCGAGATTCCTGGCCTATCGTCGGTGGGCTGCTCTTCATCGTCGGTGTCGGAGCGGAATTGCCGCTCGTCGCGCTCGTGGGTCTCGGGGTCATGGTCCTCGGCGTCGGATCCCGCTGGTGGGCGGATCACCTCTTCGACCGGGTCACCCTGCGCCGTCGACTCTCCGAGAACCGGGCGTTCATCGACGAGCCCGTCATGCTCGAGGTCGAACTGGAGAACCGAAAGGTGCTGCCACTTCCGTGGTTCGAGTGGCGGATCGCACTCGGAGAGCGACTGCACGTCGCCGGCGAGGTGCTGGCCGCGTCGGCCGCACATGGCCTCCACTACCTCGTTCGCCGCGGCTCGGTCGGCTGGTACTCGGTCGAGCGCTGGGCGTTCCAGCTGTCCTCACCGCAACGCGGCTACCACCCCATCGGACCGGCGTCCATCCGATCGTCGGATATCCTCGGCGCATGGCCCTCGCGCTTCGAGGACGACAAGATCGATCACCTCATCATCTACCCGCGCGGCTACCGCCTACAGGAGCTTGGCCTGCCCGCAGAGCGGCCGTTTGGCGATGTTCGTGGGGGCGATCGCCTTTTCGAAGATCCGCTGCGCATCGCGGGGCTCCGCGAATACCGTCCGGGTGACCCGCTGCGCCGAATCGATTGGAAGGCAACCGCACGTGCCGGTGAACTACGCTCGCGCGTATACGAGCCCTCGGCGACGCGTCAGCTCTATATGTTCCTCAACGTCGACACGCTCGAGCATCCCTGGGAAGGATATCTTTCGGACGAACTCGAGCGCCTCGTGTCCGTGACGGCATCCGTTGCGATTTGGGCAGCGGGCGCGCGATATGCCGTAGGTTTGCTCGCCAACGGCGCATTCCCCGCCGCCGACCGACCGATTCGCCTCCCTCCCTCCCGCGCCCGCGACCAGCTCGCACGATTGCTCGAGGCGCTCGCGGTGATCCAACCACTCACCATGGGCGACCTTCCCGGCGCAATCCGCCGAGAAGCGGGACGGCTGACGGTTGGATCGACTATCGTCGCTATCGCGGCACTCGTCCCCCAGGCGCTTGCCGAGGCGCTCGAGCGCCTCGCGGGCGAAGGGCACCGCGTTCGCCTGCTCGCCACGACCGATCGCGCGGCTGCCACGCAGATTCCGGGCGTCCCGGTGCTTCGAATCGGGAGAGCCTTCGAGCCGACGGAGGCATTTCCGTGATTGCCGGGGCAGCGACCGGCCTCGCCATGTTGGCCGATGCGCTCGCGCTCGCCTGCGTAGCCACGCTTGTCGCTCTGGTGACCGCCCCGGAGCGGCCGGATGCCGGGCCTATCTCGATTCTTCTCCTCGTGCTGGCTGGATTCGCCGTTCCGCGTCTGGCTGGGGCACTCGTGGAGCCACGCCGCGCGACGGTAGCGGCGGTCATTGGTGCCCTCGTAATCGTGTTCACCGCAACCAGCCTCGAAGCCACGGGAAACCTCAGCGCCTGGACATTCGACTGGGTCGTCGATTTCTACCGCGAGCCAGGGTCCACGATGCGGGCCGGGGCCCCGGCTGTCATTATCGCGTTGCTCCTGGCAGTCGCTTGGGCCCGGGGCGCATCGCGCGCGGAGCAGGACCTCGACCTGGAACTCCACGCGCGAACGATGTTTCTGCCCTTCGCCATCGTTGTCGTTTCTTGTGTCCTCGGTGCAGGGTCCTCCCGGGCGGGCGACCTCGCGACGCTCTCCGCGGCGTTTTTCGCTACCGCGGTTGCATCGCTCGCCATGGCACAGCTGGCCCTCGGGGGAGCCACGCTCGGGGCGCTGCGCTCCGGCGGCATCACGGCCACCCTGCTTGTCGGCACCGCAGTCATGGCCATCGCGGTGTTCGTCATTTTCGGCGTGCTCTCTCGATGGCTTGGGCCAGTGGTCGTACCGCTCGCGGCACGCGCGGCCGAGCGGGTGCTCATCGTGATGCTCACACCCTTGGCGTGGGTGCTGACCGAACTCTTCGAGCGACTCCTCCAGGGGGTCGACCCGTTCCAAAGGCTCCAGCCGGTGCTCGAACAGGCCTCCAACGATCAGGCGGCCAACGACACTGGAGGCCCTACCGCTGCCGAACGGGTTGCCCTCTTCGGCCTTCGAACGCTCGGCTTGATCGGATTCGGCGCAGTTCTCGCCGCCATCGTCCTCGCCTGGACGCGCGCCCGCCGCCGTTACGCTCGGCTCCGCGAAGGGAGCGCCCCGTACGGGCGATCTGGCGGGCTCGCCGAAGACCTGCTCGGGCTCTGGAAGAGCCTCCCGAGGCTTCGCCGCGATCCCGGCCGCCCGGACTCGGGAGGAGCGGCTGTACGGCTCTACCTCGCCGTTCTCGCCGACGCGGAGCGCCGTGGCCACCCGCGTGAGCCGGCACGGACGCCGCACGAATTCCAGCCCGTGTTGCACCAGGCTTTCCAAACTCCCGTGACCGACGAAATCACCAAGCTGTTCGAAGAGGCGCAGTACGCAGGTCGCGACCCTGAGCCTGCGCGGGTGCGCGATGCAGCTGCGCGCTGGCACGCCGTCAAACGCGGGTAGCCTCGAGCCGAGCCCAGCCCTCACCGTGGGCGACGACGACGGGAACCATGTCGACGATATCTCTCTGCAACCCCAAGTCGATGTCCGCTGCGAGTCCCAACGCCCGCAGCTCGACTGCATGGGCCGCGCGCGTGGCGAGGTCGAGCGGGTGCGGTGTCGCCAGCCCGAGCCGGGCTCCATCGCCCCAATTGGCCCGCGGAAACTCGCGCTCCAGCTCCTGCACCAGGTTGGCCGCGACCGCGAAGTCCTCGAGCGCAAAGGCGGTCCCCTGACGCTCGCCGGCGCAAACGATGAGGACGCGCCCGGCCCGCCCCAGCCATCGAACGGCCGCGGTGGCATTCACCGCCGCGGCTGCTGCCGTCGTGCCAGCGCTGGCAGCCATGCAAAGCGCGCGAGTGCCATTCGTCGTGAACAGAACGGCGCACCGTCCCGCGACGATAGCCGGGTCGATTTCCACAGGGCTGTTGCCGAGATCGAAACCTGGCGGAGGTAGTCCCCCGACCTCCCCCGCAAGGATCGCGCCTTCGCTTCGGGTGATTTCCCTGGCGAGCGAAAGGTCGGCAACAGCGATGACCGCCGTTGCACCATGGTGCAGGAGCATCGTTACGGTCGTTGTCGCACGGAATACGTCCACCACGGCGATAGCGTCGGCAGCCGGCCAGGCGCCCACGGGTGGGGTGGGCAGAATGTCCACGACATGCACCATTGAGTTCACTATCGCGCGTCTACCACCATGGCGACAACGCGGGCCATGGTACGCTTCACCCCGTGGATAACCGGCCGGTTGGCATGTTCGATTCGGGCGTCGGTGGTCTCGCCGTGGCGCGCGCATTCCGGCGGCTCGCTCCTTCCGAGCACATCCTCTACTTCGCCGATACCGCATGGTTCCCCTACGGCCCTCGGCCAGCCGCGGAGGTTCGGAAGCGGTCCTTCGCTATCGCGCACCGGCTCCTCGCGAGCGACGTCAAGCTCATCGTCGTCGCGTGCAACACCGCGTCGGCCGCAGCGCTCGACGCACTGCGCGAGGCGTTTCCCGCGGTCCCGTTCGTTGGCATCGTCCCCGGGGTCAAACCTGCTGCCCGCCAGTCACGTAGCCGACACGTCGTCGTCCTGGCAACGGCGGGCACCCTCGATGGTGGTCTCTTCGAACGCGTCGTCGAAGAATTCGGGAAGGGGACACGGGTAGCGCGCGTGGTAGGTCATGGGCTCGCCGAGGCCGTCGAACGTGCCGAACACAGGACGCCCCATGTTCGCGCTCGTCTCCGCGAACTTCTCCAACCCGAAGTTTCCGCCGGCGCCGATACGATCGTGCTCGGATGCACCCACTACGCCTTCTTGGCGAACGTCATCGAGGAGGAATTTCCGGGCGTGACGGTAGTCGACACCACGGAACCAGTAGCCCGGCGGGCGCTCGACCTGCTTCGAGAGCGAGATGCCCTCGGGCCGGGACCCGGCGGACTGAGCCTCATCGCGAGCTTGGACCCGGAACGGTTCGCCCAGAAGGTCGAGCGGCTCGGATTCCAGCGGGCCGAGGCCGTGCAGGTATGACCCCGTTTTTCCAGCGCCTTGCCCAACGATCACAGGCCATCGATTCACTCGTCTGCGTCGGCCTCGACCCCGACGTCCGCCGTCACTCAGTGGGCGAAGTAGCTCCCTATCTGCGCGACATCGTCGCCGCGACGGCCCGATTCGCCGCCTGCTACAAGCCGAACCTCGCTTTTTTCGAACAGTGGGGAGTACCGGGTCTCGAAGCGCTCGGTAGCGTTCTCGAGAGCATTCCCTCCGAGATACCGGTCATTGGCGATGCCAAACGGGGCGATATCGGCAGCACGGCCGAGGCCTACGCCAGGGCCCTGTTCGAAACTTGGAAGTTCGACGCAGTGACGGTGAACCCCTACCTCGGCCGAGACGCAACAGAGCCATTCCTCGCCTACCAAGACAAGGGTGTATACCTCATCTGCAGGACCTCCAACCCGGGAGCGAGCGACTTCCAGTCCCTCCGCTTGAGCGACGGACGCCAGCTCTTCGAGCACGTCGCGACAACGGCGGCAGCGTGGGCCCCGAATGTCGGCCTCGTCGTGGGGGCCACCGCTCCCGAGGAACTCCGCCGCGTCCGCGAGCTCACGCCCCACACACCGCTTCTCGTCCCTGGGGTCGGCGCTCAAGGAGGGACAGCCAGCGAGGTTATCCGGAGCACTGGCTATCGGTACGGAATGATCGTGGTCAACGCATCGCGAAGTATCGTCTACGCAGGCTCCGATTCGAGCGCACCCGAAGCGGCAGCAAGCGCCGCCCGTGCACTTCGGGACGCCCTCAGGGCTGCTCGCGATGGTGCCTGATCCCGATATTCGCGAGGGCGATATCGTGAAGATGAAGCGTCCGCACCCCTGCGGCGGCACGGAATGGCGCGTGACGCGAATCGGAGCCGATGTCGGCATCGAATGCCTCCGCTGTGGGCGGCGTGTGCTGGTCGAGCGGCGAAGGTTCGAAAGCCGCCTGAAGGGACTGGTTCGCCGTGGTGCGTGAGGCTGCCCACCCCAGGCCTGCCCCGCTCTGGCAGCAGCGCCCTTTCCGGATGCTGAGCTACTCGCGCTTCTTCTCACGGGTTGCCCAGAACGCCCTGAACTTTGGCCTCGTCCTGCTCATCACCGAGGAAACGGGCCGGGCAGTTTTCACATCGCTCCTGGTGCTCGCGCTCGTGGTCCCCTCCACCGTTGCGGGGCTCGTGGCCGGAACCGCGGCGGATGTGCTTCCGAAGCGCCTCGTGGTGTTCGTGGCCAACTCGGCGAGGGTCGCTATCTGTGTGCTGTTCTTGCTCGAGGGTGGAAGCGCAATCAGCTACTACCTGTTCGCCATCCTGCTCGCGACCGCGTCGCAGTTCGCCGGAACGGCCGAGAGCGCCATCTTGCCGGCTATTGTCCGCAAAGAGGACCTTGCGCGCGCGAACGCCATCGGCCAAGCGGTCGGAGGTGCGGCGCAGGCCATCGGCCTGGGTATCGTCACGCCTGTGGTGCTCCGGCTGTTCGATTCACGCGAGGGATTGTTCGCCCTCGGTGCGTGCTTGTTCGCCGTCGCGGCTTTCCAGGTGCTGTTCGTGGGCAACACCCGCTCGGCAGAGCGCCAAGAAATCGGCGGTGAGCCGGGAGGACGCTGGTGGAGCGTCGGCTGGCGGGCAATGCGAAGCGACCGTGCGGTCTTCCATGCCGCCGTCGAACTGACGCTCATCTCCGCGACGGTGATCATTCTGAGCGGCCTCATCCCTACGTATATCACCGATGTCCTCGGTGTACGGATCGACTTTGGCGCTGCCGTGTTGGCGCCCGCGGTGCTCGGCGTCGCGCTCGGCCTTCGGGTTGCCGGGCTACTCGCCCGTCGCCTGCCGCATACGCTCCTCAGCACCACGGGATTTCTCGTATTCGTTGGGGCACTCGGCTTGCTCGCCGTCGTCAACGAGCTTGCGGCGTTCCTCGGCGGCTACGGCGCCTTCAGTTGGCTGAACAGCGTGTCCATCGGCCGATTCGACGGAGGCGGCGTCATCGCCATGGCAATCATGCTGCCATTGGGCTTCGCCTACGCGCTGGTCTCGGTAGCAGGACAAACGGTCATCGACGACCGCGTCCCGCTTTCGCTCCGCGGGAGAGTCGGCGCCACTCAGGCAGCTATGGCGGCCGTAGCATCGTCCGTCCCGGTGGTCGTCGCGGGCGTACTCAGCGACTGGCTCGGGGTCGGGCTCGTGTTCGCGCTCGTTGCCCTCGTCACCGGGGCGGTGGCCATTGCCCTTCAGAGGAGCGACCGGAGCAGCGACCGCCGTCCGCGAGTGATCGCCATCACGGGACGCTGACTCACTGCGTTGACTCGCCGATCCGGCCGAACCTATCATCGAATTCGGGGCTTGGTATGCGAAGGGCCCCCGGGAGGGCTCCAGGTGAGAGAGCTGAGCATCGAAAGCATCCGACTGAGCCTGATGAACTATCAGCGTGTGGTCATCCTGCGCGAAAAGGATTCCGATCGCTATCTCCCGATTTGGATCGGCCCCGCGGAAGCCGATGCCATTGCCGTCCGCCTCCAGGACGTGTCGGTCGCTCGCCCGCTGACCCACGACCTCCTGCGGAACATGATCGAGCAACTCGGTGCCCGCGTCGCCTACATCGTCGTGAACGACCTCGAGAACGACACCTTCTACGCACGAATCGTCCTCGATGTGAACGGCCAGACCCTCGAAGTCGACAGCCGTCCATCGGATGCGATCGCGCTCGCGGTCCGAGTCGATGCTCCCATCTTCGCCGAGGAGTCTGTGCTCGACCGAGCAGGAGTCATCCTCGAGGAGGGCGAGGAGGCCGAGGGAAAGGAAGGGGGCACGTCCCCCAAACCGCTCGAGGAAACCAAACCGGCCGACCCCGAGGAACTCGAAAAGCTGGGTGTCTTCAAGGAGTTCATCGAGGGGTTGGACCTCGATGACTTCGGCAAGCGCTGAAACGACGGCCCGCTCCAACCGCGGGCCGATTGCTTCCCAGTTCCGCTTGCGCATTGCTTCACAATCGTCCTATGATGCGCGGGGTCTGGAGCCCGGTCGCCCCGGGGTGGCCGCGTGAAAGCTTGGCTCGTACCTGCAGCGAGCCTGCTGGGCGCGGGGTGGTTCTTCGCCACCGCCATCATCGTCGGGGTGGTCGTTGGCCGCTGGGTCGACGGCAAGACGGGGCTCGAGCCCACATTCACGCTCGTCGGGATTGTCCTCGGGTTAGCCGTTGCTCTACTGGGCGGCTACCGCATGGTGCAGCCCTTGATGAGCCGGCTCGATGACGAGCCACCGGAGTGACGTCGGCTTGAAAATTATCGTCATCGCGGTTATCGCCCTCGCGGTCATCGGTTCCGGATTCGTCCTTGCCGCCGGTCCCGAGCCGCACATCGTCATCCCCGGCGAAATCCTTTGGCAGCTCGGCCCGCTCCCCATCACTTCCACGCTCATGGCCGCCTGGCTCGCCATGGTCCTCCTCATCGTTGGCACCTTTCTCATGACCAGGACCATGAAGCTCATTCCTACCGGCGCGCAGAACTTCATCGAGTCAATCATCGACTTCCTCTACGGACAGGTCGAAGAAATCGCTGGCGAGACCAATGCGCGTCGCTTCTTTCCGGTGGTAGCGAGCTTCTTCCTGTTCATCCTGGTCGCCAACTGGGTCGCCCTCACGCCCATCTTCAAATCGATCGGCGTCACCAAAGATTACGGGCACGAAATCTTCCACGAGATTCAAGAGAAGGCGGCCAAAGGCAAGGCCTTCGACAAGGACAAGCACTTCCTCGCGTGGCAGATGGAAGACGCGGGCGGCATTGGGCTGGCCAAAACCGGCGCCGAAACCTTCAAATTCGATATCCACGCTGGCGAGGACCCTGCCGACGTCTTGGATCGGTACATCATCGCCCTCGCCGAGTTCTACACCGATTTCCAGCCCCACGCCGATCCCGCTCACGGCACAGGACACGCGGACCCTGCGGACGTCGAAGCAGCATTCGCCGCTCTCCAGGCTGACCCCGATGCGCCGAAGTTCATCGCCGAAAGCCACGGCGAATCTACGGCCGAACACCATGGCGTCACCAGCAAGGCGCTCGGGCAGACATTCACCGCCCTCGACTTCCCGGGAGACAAAATCGCTCTTGTATACCCCTTCTTCCGGGCAGCGTTCAGCGACCTCAACAACACCCTCGCTCTCGCTATCTTTGCCTTCCTCGTCATCGAGTTCTGGGGCTTCCAATCGCTTGGCTTCGGCTACCTCGGAAAGTTCTTCATCAGCCCGCTCAAGAATCCGATTCTCACGTTCGTCGGCATCCTCGAGCTCGTTTCCGAGTTCATTCGCATCATCAGCTTCTCCTTCCGTCTTTTCGGCAACATCTTTGCCGGCGGTGTCCTGCTCCTCATCCTGACATTCCTCGCTCCGTTCATCGTCCCGCTCGGGATTTATGGCCTCGAGCTTTTCGTTGGCCTCATCCAGGCCATCGTGTTCTCGCTGCTCGTGCTCGTCTTCGCGGTGGGCGCCGTCGAGCACCACGGCGAGGAGCACAACGACGAGCACGGTGAAGGACGGCATGCCGATGAGCATCCTTCACCGCAGCATCAACCGGGGGCAGTCCAGGCGCACTAGCGCCTGTTCGCAGGCAATCCAGAACAGCGCACCGCAGAGGGGTGCAACGGAGGAAAACAGTCATGGATCTTCTCAGCTATCTGCCGTTCCTGGTCATCCTCGAGACCGATGCGGCCAAAGCCATCGGCGCCGCGCTTGCGATGGGGATCGGGAGCATCGCGCCTGCGATCGCAATCGGTATGCTCGTCGGCAAGGCGATGGAAGCGCTCGGCCGCAATCCTGAGGCCCGCGCAGCTATCCAGACGAACATGATCCTCGGCGTCGCGTTCGCCGAAGCCATTGGCATCTACGCCCTGCTCTCCGCGCTCATCATCGCATTCGTCATCTAAGTCAGTCGCGCGCCTGGGGAATCGTTTCCCCCGGCGCGGGGAAGGGGGTTGCGCAGTGGGTGACGCATTCTCTGCTCTCGGGGTCAGCGTACCGCTCCTCCTTGCGCAGTTCGTCAACTTCGCGGTGCTGCTTGTCATCCTGCGACTGACGCTCTACAAGCCCGTGCTCCGCATGCTCGATGACCGGAAGCGGCGCATCGCCGAGGGCCTCAATGCCGCGGAGATCGCCCGCCAGGAAGCGGCCGCCGCTCAGGCGAATATCCAGGCGCAAATCGAGGCGGCTCGGAAAGAGGGCCTCGACATCGTTGCAAACGCTCAGGCGGTCGCTGCCAGGATCGAGACGGAAGCCCGCGAGCAGGCAGCGCGGGAGCGCCAGGCGGCGCTCGAGAAAGCCCGAAACGAAATCCAGCTCGAACGGGACCGCGCCATCTCGGAGCTCCGGCGGGAGTTCGCAACGCTCACCGTGGCGGCTGCCGAACGCGTCATCAATCAATCGCTCGATCCCCAAGCTCACCAGCGCATCATCGAAGAAACGCTGGCCGAGTCGCGATTCAGTGGGAACTGACGATGGGAGACAAAGCGGCCGCTCGACGGTACGCCCAGGCAGCCTTCAGCATCGCCCGTGACCGGAACGAGATTCCCGGCTGGCGTGCTGAACTTGGCGACGTCGCGACGGTGCTCTCGGAGTCGCAACTCGCCCCGGTCTTCGCCGACCCGGCGCGCCCTGTCGACGAAAAGTTCAGACTCCTCGAGCGGGTTCTCGACGTGTCGCCCCTAGTCACCAACCTGGCAAAGCTCCTCGTTCAGAAGGGACGAGCCGCTGACGCTCGCGACGTGGCCGAAGCATTCAATCAGCTCGCCGACGAGTACGAGGGCATCGCCCACGCAGAAGTGACCACGGCCGTCCCGCTCGGTAGCGACCAGCTGCAGGCGATCGAGAGCCGCCTCTCCGCGCAACTCGGGAAAAAGGTCATCGCCTCGACGCGAGTCGACCCGGGAATCATCGGCGGTGCGATCGTGCGCGTCGGCGACCGGTTGGTCGATGGCAGCATTCGGACGCGGCTCAAAATGCTGCGTCGGGAACTCGAAGGGGCCCGCTAGCGGGCGTTCGAATCAGGAAGGGGTATTGCCGCATGGCAGTTCGCGCAGAAGAAATCGCGTCGATCCTTCGCGAGCAAATCGAACACTTCGGCTCGAAGGTGACGGCAACCGATGTTGGCACCGTCATCGAAGCCGGCGATGGCGTCGTGCGCATCCACGGCCTCTCTGGTGCCATGTACTCGGAATTGCTCGAGTTCGCCAACGGGACGATGGGCATCGCCCTCAACCTCGAGGAAGAGTCGGTCAGTGCCGTGGTGCTCGGCGATTACCTCGAGATCAAAGAAGGCGATGAAGTTCGCTCGACCGGGCGCGTCATCGAAGTTCCCGTCGGTGACGAGCTGATCGGGCGCGTGGTCGACCCCCTCGGAAACCCCATCGACGGCAAAGGCCCCATCAACACGACAAAGACGCGGCCGGTCGAACGCATCGCTCCGGGCGTGACGCTTCGCAAGAGCGTCTCGGTGCCCGTCCAGACGGGCATCAAGGCCATCGACGCGATGTTCCCCATCGGGCGCGGCCAGCGCGAGCTCATCATCGGTGACCGCTCCACCGGCAAAACAGCCATCGCCCTCGATACGATCATCAACCAGAAGGGCGGCGACCTCATCTGCATCTACGTCGCCATCGGTCAGAAGGCAGCAAAAGTCGCCCAGGTCGTCGGGATGCTCGAAGAGTACGGCGCGATGGAGCACACCATCGTCGTCGCCGCCAACGCATCGGAGTCGGCTGCACTCCAGTACCTCGCTCCGTATGCCGGCTGCGCCATGGGCGAAGAGTTCATGGAATCCGGCCGGGATGCGCTCATCGTGTACGACGACCTCAGCAAGCACGCCTGGGCCTACCGCCAGATGTCGCTCCTCCTTCGCCGGCCGCCGGGCCGCGAGGCCTACCCCGGTGACGTGTTCTACCTGCACAGCCGGCTACTCGAGCGTGCCGCACGGCTCGCAAAAGGCGGGTCGCTCAGCGCCCTTCCCATCATCGAAACCCAGGCGAACGACGTCTCTGCCTACATTCCGACGAACGTCATCTCGATTACCGACGGACAGATCTACCTCGAGACCGACCTTTTCAACGCCGGCATCCGACCAGCCATCAACACAGGTCTGTCGGTGAGCCGCGTCGGGTCGGCGGCTCAGACCAAGGCCATGAAGGCGGTCTCCGGCGGTCTGAAAGCCGAAATGTCCCAGTACCGCGAGCTGGCAGCATTCGCCCAGTTCGGTACGAGCGACCTCGACGCCGCGACCCGGCGACAGCTCGAGCGCGGGCAGCGCGCAACGGAAATCCTCAAACAAGATCAATTCCAGCCCCTGAGCCTCGCCGAAGAAGTCGTCGTCATCTTCGCTCTGACGAGCGGCCTGCTCGACGACGTGCCAGTGGCAAAGGTTCGCTCCTTCGAAAACGAGCTCCGGAAATATCTCGCCACCACCGAAAAGCCGTTGATGGACGAGATCCAGGCCAACCCAGTCATGACTCCCGAGCTCGAAACGCGCATAAGGACGGTGATCCGCACCTTCAAGGAGACGATTCCCTACTAAGTCCGGGCCGTCGCTCGGGTACGAGGAAAGAAGCGTAAACGGCTATGGCAACCATTCGACAGCTTCGGCGACGCATCCAAAGCGTCAAGAACACGGCGAAAATCACTAACGCGCTGCAGCTCGTCGCTGCATCGAAGATGCGGCGCGCGCAGGACCGCGCCCTGCAGGCAAAGCCGTACTCGGAAAAGCTCCGAGCTGTCATAGCCGACCTCGCTGCCGCCACGCTCGACCCCGAAAAGCCGGCGCACCCGCTCTTGACGGTCCGTGAGGGCAACAACATCGGTCTCCTCCACATCACCCCGGACCGCGGCCTCTGCGGTGGCCTCAACTCCAACCTGAACCGGAGTGCCGGGACGTTCGTCGCCACCTCGCGCAATCCTGTCGACGTCATCGCAGTCGGCAAGAAAGGCCGCGACTTCTTCATTCGGGCCAGGGTCAACGTCGTCGCCGAATTCACCGAACTCGGCGACTACCCCGGGGCCGCCCAGGTGGCACCCATCGCGCGGCTCGTGATCGACGACTATCTCGCGGGGATATTCGACAGGGTCTATATCAGCTACCCGGAGTTCGTTACCACCGCCACACAGCGCCCCGTGATTCGGCAGCTCCTCCCCATCGAGCCGCCAACCTCCGAGATATCGGAAAGCAGCGCAACCCTGGCACAGGACTACATCTTCGAGCCATCGCCCGAGGAGGTGCTCGGAGAGCTCCTCCCGCGCTACGTCGAGATGCAAATCTACGAGGCGATCCTGCAAAACTCGGCGAGCTTCCAGAGCGCCCAGATGGTCGCCATGAAGAACGCAACCGACAATGCCAACGAGATCACCCGAGAACTGACGCTGACCTACAACAAGGCGCGCCAAGAACAGATCACCAAGGAGCTCCTCGACATCGTCGGCGGAGCCGCAGCCCTGGAGGGTTGACACTGGCTGGGTTCGCAGCGGTCATCTTCGACATGGACGGGGTGCTCGTCGATGGCGAGCCACTCCACTTCCGTGCTGTCAACGAACTGCTCGGCGAAGAGGGCCTCTCCATCTCCCTCGAGGCCTACAAGCCCTATATGGGGACGAAGACCGGTTGGCAGGATATGGCCCGCGATCTCGGACTCCGGCGGCCGCTCGACGAATATGCCGCCCGCTACCGAGAAATCATGCTCACCAAGTACCGCGCCGAAGCCGAGCCCATGCCAGGCGCGGTTGCCCTCGTGCGGAACCTCCGCGACGCCGGAGTCCCGCTTGCGCTCGCATCGTCGTCGATCCAGCCGTGGGTGGATGCCTGCCTTGAACGGATCGGCCTCGCCGGCGCATTCGAAGTTGTCGTCACCGGCAGCGATATCCGCGAGGGAAAACCGCACCCCGAGATCTATCTCCTGGCCGCCGGGCGCCTGGGCATCGCGCCAGCGCGAGGCCTCGCTTTCGAAGACGCCCCCGCTGGAATCCACTCGGCACGTGCAGCGGGCCTGACGGTTTGGGCGGTGAGAACGCCGTACACCCGCGGACTCGAACTCCCGGACCCCGACCGCGAATTCGAATCACTCGAAGAGGTTGCGCTCGAACTGCTCCTGGGGGCGGCAGCATGAACGCCCCATCGAACTCGGCTTTCGCCAATCTTCCGGAGGTCTTCCCATGGTCATGACAACCACTGAAGGTCGCGTCGTCCAGGTCATCGGTACGGTGATCGACGTCGAGTTCCCGCCCGACCAGCTCCCTGCCATCTACAACGCCGTCAACATCGTCAAGGAAGACGGCTCGATCCTGGTGACCGAAGTCCAACAGCACCTCGGCAACAACTGGGTGCGCTGCCTCGCCATGGATTCGACCGACGGCCTCCGTCGGGGCGTGCGGGCGATCGACACAGGAGCACCGATTTCCGTTCCCGTAGGCCCCAAAGCCCTTGGCCGCATGTTCAACGTCCTCGGCCAGCCGATCGACGACCTGCCGGCTCCGGACGAGGCGCCCCGTTGGGCCATCCACCGCGAGCCGCCGACGTTCGAAGAGCAGGAGACCGCACCATCCGTTCTCGAAACAGGCATCAAGGTCATCGACCTCATCGCACCGCTCGTCCGCGGTGGCAAGGTCGGCCTCTACGGCGGCGCCGGCGTGGGCAAAACCGTCGTCATTCAAGAGCTCATCTCGAACATCGCCCGAGAGCACGGCGGCTACTCGGTCTTCGCCGGAGTAGGGGAACGCTCACGCGAAGGCAACGACCTGTGGCACGAAATGAAGGAGTCGGGCGTGCTTCCGAAGATGGCGATGGTCTTCGGACAGATGAACGAGCCGCCCGGCGTGCGGCTCCGCGTCGCGCTGACCGGTCTCACGATGGCCGAGTACTTCCGCGATGAGGAAGGGCGCGACGTGCTCTTTTTCGTCGACAACATCTACCGCTACACCCTTGCTGGCATGGAAGTCTCGGCACTCCTCGGCCGCATGCCGTCCGCCGTGGGCTACCAGCCAACCCTCGCCACCGAAATGGGCGAACTCGAGGAACGTATCACGTCCACCAAGAAGGGTTCCATTACGTCGTTCCAGGCCATCTACGTCCCCGCGGACGACTACACCGACCCCGGCGTGGCGACGACCTTCGGACACCTCGACGCCGTCGTCGCCCTCGAGCGGTCGCTCGCGGAGCAGGCACTGTTCCCCGCGATGGACCCGCTCGCGTCGTTCTCCCGGGCCCTCGAACCGCGCGTGGTCGGCCAGGAACACTACGAAGTAGCTCGGGGCGTGCAGCGCGTGCTCCAGCGCTACAAGGACCTTCAGGACATCATCGCCATTCTCGGCATCGATGAACTTTCCGATGAAGATAAGCTGACCGTCGCCCGAGCACGCAAGATTCAGCGCTTCCTCACCCAACCCTTCTTCGTTGCCGAACAATTCACCGGCAACCCCGGACAATACGTGCCCGTCCGGGAGACCGTCCGCGGCTTCAAAGAAATCCTCGAAGGCAAGCACGACGGCCTACCCGAGCAGGCGTTCTACATGGTCGGTAACATCGACAGCGCGGTCGAGAAGGCCCGACGCCTCGCACAGGAGTAAGGCATGCCGCTGACCGTCGAGCTGATCACGGCCGAACGGGTGGTCCGCGTGGAGCAAGGGGTCGATGCCCTCATCGTCCCCGGCGCCGAAGGACAGCTCGCCATTTACCCGAAGCACGCAGCGTTGATGACAACGCTGGAGCCCGGCGAGATGATCATCCGCCGCGCGGGCCAAGAAGAGGCGTTCGTCGTGACCGGAGGCTTCCTCGAGGTCAAGAGCGACCACGTCACCGTCCTCGCCGACGCCTCCGAGGCAGCCGAAGAGATCGATATCGCGCGTGCCGAAGAAGCCCGCCGCCGCGCCGAAGAACGCATCCGTCGCTTCCGCGAACAGGCCGACCGGGATGTCGACCTCGCCAGAGCCCAGGCGGCGCTTCAGCGCGCACTGCTCCGCCTTCGGGTGGCCGAGCAACGGCGCCGGCGCACCACCGGCCGGCCGCAGGTGTAGCGCCTCCGGTTCGGTCGACCGTACCCGACGACCGGTCGTCTCCACCGAATTCGGACGGGGCGGTCGCATGTTCAGCAGCCAGACCATAGACTGGCCTACGACATGACCACAAGAGTGCGCGGTGGACGCTATATCGTCCGAGGTGAAGCCGTCATCCACGGAAGCGTCCGAGTCTCCGGAGCGAAGAACCACGCGCTCGCGGCGATGTGCGCCGCCCTCCTCACCGACGAAGACGTCATCCTCGAGAACGTCCCCTTCATCACGGACGTCGAGTCCCTCGCCGACCTCTTGCGGAGCCTCGGGGCCAAGGTCGAACGCCTGCCCGACGGCGCGTTGTTGCTGAACGCGGCCAAAGTCAACACCTACGAAGCCCCGACCGAACTCATCAGCGAGAATCGTGCCTCGTTCCAAGTGATGGGCCCGCTGCTCGGACGTCACGGATTCGCGGCCTCCGCCCCGCCCGGCGGAGACGTCATCGGACAACGGCCCATCGATGTCCACCTCTCGGGCTTCGAAGCGATGGGGGCAACCATCACCCGCGAAGGGGAACGCTTCGTGGCGCGGGCGCCGGAGGGGCTCACGGGAACTCGAGTCTTTATGGACTATCCTTCGGTCTCGGGTACACAAAATGTCATGATGGCCGCGGTGCTCGCGCACGGCCACACGACCATCGTCAACGCCGCCACCGAGCCGGAAGTGCAGGAGCTTTGTCACCTGCTCAACGCCATGGGAGCACGCATCACCGGCATCGGGAGCCAAATCCTCGAGGTCGATGGCGTCGACCACCTCCGCGCCACACGGGCTCGAATCATGCCCGATCGAATCGAAGCGGGAACATGGGCCATCGCCGCCGTCATGACGGGTGGGGAGCTCCTCGTCGAAGAGGCGCCCTGGGAGGTGATGGACGCATTGCTCCACAAGCTGCGCGCGACAGGCGCAACCATCACCACAGGACCCGAAGGAATGCGCGTTCGAGGAAGCCAGCCAATCCGAGCCGTCAGCTTCCAGGCGCTCCCCTACCCCGGCCTGGCTACCGATTTGCACGCACCGTTCGGGGCGCTGCTCACCCAGGCGAACGGCGTATCCATCATCCATGAGCGCGTGTTCGACAACCGCATGCTGTACGTGAGCGAACTGCGCAAGATGGGCGCCGAAATCGTGTCCACCGGCTCCTCGGCGATCGTTTCCGGGCCCACCCCCCTTCACGGCACAAGAGTGAGGGCGCTCGATGTCCGGGCGGGCGCCGCCGTCTTGCTCGCCGCAATGGTCGCGCAGGGCACAACGGTCATCGACGATATCTACCACCTCGATCGTGGCTATGAACGGCTCGACGAGAAGTTGCGTACCATGGGCGTCGAGGTGGAGCGCGCCTGATGGCCTTCGAGTTCCTCGTCCCGAAAAAAGTTGGCATCGACCTCGGCACGGCGAACATCCTCGTCTACGTCAAGGGCCAGGGGATCGTCGTCAACGAACCGAGCGTGGTCGCCAGGCACAACCGAGACAATGCGATCGTCGCGGTCGGTAACGAGGCCCGCGCAATGCAAGGCCGGACTCCAGGCTCCATCAGCGTCATCCGCCCGATGCGCGATGGCGTGATCGCCGACTACCTCACCACCGAGGCGATGCTCCGCTACTTCATCGGGTTGGTCACCGGTCGCTTCAACCTCATCCGGCCCGAAGTGATGGTCACCGTGCCGGCCGGCGTCACCAGCGTCGAGCAGCGTGCCGTGCGCGACGCCGCCGAGCAGGCTGGGGCGCGCAAGCCTGCCCACCTCGTCCCCGAACCCCTCGCCGCAGCCATCGGTGCCCGCATCCCCATTGGCACCGCTCGCGGCAACATGATCGTCAACATCGGCGGCGGCCGGACCGAAGCGGCCGTGATTTCCCTTTATGGCATCGTCGTTTCCGAGTCGGTACGGATGGCCGGCGACCGCATCGACGAGGCGATCATCGCCTACGTGCGTAGACGACATAACCTCATCATCGGCGAAAAAACCGCCGAAGAAATCAAGATCGCCATCGGCAGCGCGCTTCCGATCGACGAAGGGCTCGCCACGCAGGTGCGGGGCAGAGACCAGTTGAGCGGACTCCCGAAAACGATATCCCTGACGTCCACCGAGGTAGCCCAGGCCATTCAAGATTGCCTCGGCACGATCGTACAGACGGTCCGAGCGGTGCTCGAAAAAACCCCACCCGAACTCGCGGCCGATGTCATCGACCGCGGCATCGTTCTCACCGGCGGAGGCGCCCTGTTGCGGCACCTCGACGAACTGCTTACGCAAGAGACCGGCGTGCCATGCTACGTCGCCGACAACCCCCTGGAGTGCGTTGCGATCGGGGCTGGCATCGCATTGGACCACCTCGACGTCATCAAGCGAAGCCTCCCGACGGAAGAAGAAAACCTCGTCGGCATGTTCCCGCAAGCCGAACAGCGATGAGACCGCTATGCCGTACGTCGGGGGCCCAACTCAGACCCACGATGCTAGAAGCCCGCTGGAGGCGGACTCCGTGTTGAAAAGACGCTCGCAGCTTCACTTCGCAGCCGGAGTCTCGCTCCGCTTGATGTAGAACGTCATGCTCTGCATGGCAATGACCGGATCGATGTGTCGGATTACCACGTCGCGGGGCACGTGGGCGGTGATCGGTGCGTAATTGAGGATCGCCTTGATACCAGCGTTGACGAGACGGTCGACCACCGACTGCGCCTCTCGTGCAGGCACCGCGACGATTCCGATGTCGACTCGGTGCGCGCGCAGATAGTCGTCTAGCTCGTCGATGTGGCGGACGCTCACCCCTCCGACTTGTCGCCCGACGATCTCCGGGTTCGCGTCGAACGCGGCAACGATTTGGAAGCCCTGGGGACGGAATCCGCCGTACTCCGCGATCGCCTGACCCAAGCGCCCTACCCCGACCAGACAAACCCGCCACTGCCGGTCGATACCCAAGATTTCGCGCAGTTTCGCCAGCAGACCGTTGACGTTGTAGCCCCGTCCCTGCTTACCGAACCGCCCGAAGTAACTCAAATCCTTGCGAATTTGGGCCGGGGTCACGTCCAGAAGCTCCCCCAGCGCTTGCGAACTGACCACCGTTTCCCCCCGCGCAGCCAGGTCTGCCAGTGCGCGGGCGTACACCGGCAGGCGATTGATAACGACTTCAGGGATTTCGAGCGCCATGGCAGGGGTTGTGAAATCCGTAACTTTCGCCGGACTATATGCCGGAGGCCAACTGCGGGTCAACTCCCGAACACCATTGCGTCATGTGCGACACCAATTCCGGAGATGATAGCGCAAGTATCGAATCTCCTGTTGGGCGCGGGGAGCATCTTCGATTGACCCATCGCCGATGACCGCTGACGATGGAGAACACCACTTCCCGGAGACGACTGTGAACCTGCGGATCCCTGGCCCAACGCCTTGCCCGGAGGAGGTCCTCGCTGCCAGCGCGCGGCAGATGATGAACCACCGCGGCCCCGAATTCGCGCAAATTTTGCGACGCGTCACCGACGGGCTGAACTGGGTCTTCGAAAGCTCGTCCGACGTGCTGTCCTTCACGACATCGGGAACCGGAGGACTCGAGGTTGCAGTGGTCAACACACTCAGCCCGGGAGACCGCGTGCTTTCGGTTTCGATCGGTTCGTTCGGCGACCGATTCAAGTCCATCGCAAAGGCCTACGGAGCCGACGTGGTCAGCTACGCAACCGAGTGGGGCGAGGCGGCCGACCCGGCGGTCGTCGGTCGCATGCTCGATGACGACCCCTCCATCAAGGCTGTGCTCGTCACGCACAATGAAACCTCGACCGGCGTCACCAATCCCCTCGAAGCTATCGCCCGCGAAGTCCGTGCGCGCGACCGACTTATCCTCGTCGATGCGGTCAGCAGCATGAGCTCGGTCCCGTGCCCGGTCGAAAAATGGGGCCTCGACGTTGTGGTGAGCGGATCCCAGAAGGGGTGGATGGTCCCGCCGGGGTTGGCATTCGTGTACATGAGCGAGCGGGCGTGGGCGGCGAACGCCCACGCCAAAATGCCGCGCTTCTACTTCGATGCAGCCAAGACGAGGGACTCCCTCGCCAAGCTCCAGAATCCCTGGACGCCTGCTTTGTCGGTGTATTACGCGCTCGACAAGGCGTTCGAACTCATGCGAGCCGAGGGCCTCGAGCGCATCTTCGCCCGCCACGAAGCCATCGGCACCTACACCCGCGAGCGCGTCAAGGCTATGGGGCTGAAGCTCGTTCCGGTCGATGAACGATTCGCCTCGAACACCGTCACCGCGGTTTGGTGGCCCGAGGGAGTCGATGGGAAGTCCATCGCCCGCCGGGCTCGCGAGGAATTCGGCATCGTCCTGGGCGGCGGTCAGGGCAAGCTCGAAGGAAAAATCTTCCGAGTCGGACACCTCGGCTGGGTGCACCAGCAGGAAGTCGCTGAAGCGCTCGACGTGGTGGAAAAGCTACTCGCTGAAGCGGTCGCGCGAGTCTAGGACGTACATTCTCACTTGCAAGCCCACCTATGCAGTTTGCATAGGTGGGCTTGTGTCATGCATACTGCATAGCGCGATGACGCCCGAACGATTCGTCGCCGAACGTGCCGCCCTCGGCCTCTCACAGAGCGCGCTCGCCGAAGCGCTTGGAGTCGACCAGGGCACCATCAGCCGCTGGGAATCCGGAAAAACGCGCATTCCCCCGGCCATCGAACTGGCGCTCGCTACCCTGAAGGAGAAGCTGCAGCCCATGACCGCATCCGTTCGCCCCCGCGTGCTCATCGCCGATCCCGTTGCCCCGGAAGGCATCGAGCTGCTTCGACGTGTTGCCGAGGTCGATGTCAAGACCGGCCTACCGCAGGATTCTCTCATCGCGACCATTCCCAGCTATGACGCACTCGTCGTCCGGAGCGAAACGAAGGTGACGCGGCCGGTGATCGAGGCCGCGGAACGTCTGCAGGTCGTCGGTCGAGCTGGCGTCGGAGTCGACAACATCGACCTCGATGCTGCCACCGAACGCGGCATCGTCGTCGTCAACGCACCGCAGGGCAACACTGTGGCAGCTGCCGAGCACACTATCGCGCTCCTTTTGGCACTCGCGCGCCACATCCCGCAAGCCGACGCTTCGATGAGGGCGGGCAAGTGGGACCGTAAGAGCTACATCGGCACCGAGGTGCGGGGGAAAACACTCGGCATCATCGGCCTCGGCAAAATTGGCTCCGAAGTGGCACGGCGCGCAACTGCCTTGGAAATGCGCGTACTCGCGGTCGACCCTTTCGTGCCGGTCGAACGCGCACGTGCGCTCGGTGTCGAATCGGTGGATTTCGAACAGTTGTTGATCCTTTCCGACTTCATCTCGGTCCATCCACCGCTGACGGCAGCGACGCAGGGGATGATCGGCGCCGCCGAAATTGCCCGGATGAAAGATGGGGTGCGCATCATCAACGTGGCGCGCGGAGGGATCATCGACGAGACGGCGCTCGCGGACGCCGTCCGTTCCGGCAAGGTCGCCGGTGCGGCCGTCGATGTCTTTACCAGCGAGCCGCCGCCGCCCGACAACCCCTTGCTCGGTGACCCTCGGATCATCACCACCCCCCACCTTGGAGCATCGACCGCCGAAGCCCAGGAACGGGTGGCGATCGACGTCGCGGAACAGATCGTCGATGTGCTTCAGGGCAGACCAGCGCGATACGCCGTCAACGCCCCGCTCCTTGCCCCCGAAACGCTCCAGGTAGTTGCCCCCTACATGGGGATGGCCGAACAAATCGGCATGGTGGCTACCCAGCTCGTGACCGGAAAGCTCGAATCCATCGAGGTCGAGTACTACGGTGAAATCACCGAGCACGACACAACGCCCCTCCGTGCTGCCATCGTCCGCGGCCTCCTCCGCCCCATCAGCGAAGAAAACGTCAACATCGTCAACGCACACCTCATCGCGGCCAGCCGAGGTTGGGACATCCGTGAAGTCACCCGCGCGTCCCACGAGGTGTTCATGAACTTGGTAAGCGTCCGGGTCAAAACTTCGGAAGACGAAGTCACCGTCGCCGGAACGGTCGAGCGCGGCCAGCCCCGCATCGTCATGATCAACGGGCTCGACATCGACCTCGCGCCGGAACGCGGCATGTGCATCATCGTCTGCGGAAACGAAGACCGGCCCGGAATGATCGGCAGAGTCGGGACCCTGCTCGGTGAGTTCGACATCAATATTCAGTCCATGCAGGTCGGCCGAAGGACCCGTCGCGGGCGGGCCCTCATGTTCATTGCCGTCGACGAAGAGCCGACCGCCGACCAGCTGCGGCAGGTCGAGGCGATCGACGGAATCTACAACGTTCGGATGGTTCGACTCTGACACGTCGGCTCAGGCGGGGCGCTTTCGGCTCGCGTGCGAGATTCCGAGCAAAACCCCCACCAGTCCGAGATTCACGACGAGGCTCGACCCGCCGTAACTGACGAAGGGCAGGGTGATGCCGGTCGTCGGGATGAGGCGAAGATTGCCACCGATGATCACCGCCGCTTGAATGCCCATCAGGAGCGCAATCGCGGCAGCCAGGTAGCGGTCGTAAGTCGTGGGGGCTTCCGCCGCCACGCGCATCCCCGCGTGAATCAGAACAAGAAATACGAGCGCGACCCCAGTCGCGCCGGCGAGGCCGAGCTCCTCCGCGACAGCGGTGTAAATGTAATCGGTCGATGCTGCCGGGACGACCGTTGGCATTCCCCGGCCAACCCCAGTCCCCGTGACACCCCCAGCGTTGACGGCGTAGGTCGCCTGCAGCGATTGATACCCACTTCCCGTCGGGTCCGCTAGCGGGTCGATCCAGGCATCGACACGGGCCTGGACGTGGCCGAAAGCGACGTAACCGATGACACCGGTCGCCAGCACGAGAGCGAAGCCGGCCACCGCGAAACGAAGTCGACCGGTAGCAACATACAACAGGGCTATTGCCAACGTCAGCAGGATGGCGATGGACCCGAGGTCACGAAGCAGCGCGAGCGCGGCGACCGCGCCCGCGAGGACGAGCGCAAGCGGGAGCACGTACGCGGCGCCAGGAACCGAAATGCCAGCGAATCGGCCGCTCGGCATGGCGAGGACTCCTCCGGCGTCCGTGAGATACCCCGCGAGAAAGAGAATGAGAAACGCCTTGATGAATTCCGTCGTCTGAACGGACTGGCCCGCAAGGCTCACCCAGAGCCGCGCGCCGTTGATCGTTTGTCCAAATAGCCCCGTCGCGACGAGGGTGAGCACCGCGAGAAGCCCGCTCGTGTACGTAAGCTGCTTCAGACGCCGAGGTTGGCGCCCAGCGACCATACCAAGCCCGAGCGCGACCGTGCCGACAGCGAGCCAGTTGGCCTGTTGGTCCGCGGCGCTCGGAGCGAGCCTCGTCACGAAAACCAGTCCCGTGCAGGCCAGCAGGCCCACGAGCGGCAGAATCTCGGGACGCGCGCGCGGAACGATCGCGCGAGCGAGGAGGTGCATCGCGAACACGCAAAGCGCCGCCTGCGCTACGATGCGAATCATGCCGTCGGGCACCGCAAAATTCGCCTCGGCTAGCGCGCGCCATCCCAGGGCTAGCATTGCGATCGGGCCCGCTAGCAATGCAGCCTCTGCGGCTCGTTCCCTCGTCAGCGCTTCCTGGAGGGTCATCTGACGCTCAGCGCAGCGAACATCGTGGATGGACGATACCGCCTCGAGCGCTTGCTCGGAACGGGCGGGATGGCCGAAGTGTGGCTCGCCGAGGATCTCAGGCTCGAACGCTGGGTCGCGCTCAAGGCTCTGCATGCTTCCCTAACGGCGGCTATCGACCCGGAGGCGGTCGCAGCCTTCGAGCGCGAGGCGCGCGTGGTCGCTCGCTTGCAACACCCGAACATCGTCGCCGTTCACGATGCCGGCGAACATGAAGGCCGGCGCTATATCGTTACGGAATACGTCCACGGCTATACCCTTCGCCAGCTGATCGCAACCCATGGCCGCCTCACGGAACGGGAGGTAGTCCGGCTCGGTCGGCAAATCGCCGACGCCCTCGCCTACGCCCATGGCCTCGGTGTTATCCATGCCGACGTCAAGCCGGAGAACATCCTCGTCAACGAACATGGTGTTGCAAAATTGGCTGACTTCGGGGTGGCGGAGACCCTCGGACGGACGCTCTCCCCGGCCATGGCGAACGACCTCTTAGGGACGATTGCCTACCTCGCGCCGGAAGTGATCCAGGGAAGCACTCCATCGCCCGCCTCCGACCAGTACGCCCTCGCGCTCACCCTTTACGAGGCTGCCGCCGGTCGTTTGCCCTGGTCCGGGGCCTCCCCCGCAGTCGTTGCCGGCCAGCGACTGGCCGCGCCGCCCCCTTCCTTGCGACGTTTTGCCCCCGGAAGTTCGTCCCAGCTCGAAGCCGTCCTCGGCAGGGCGCTCGCACTCGAGCCGTCCGACCGGTTCCCGGACTTGCGGGCCTTTAGCCGAGCACTCGCCAACATCCCACTGGGCCAGACGCCGACAGCACCGATAACAGCACCGCCCGGCCGGCCCCCACAGCTGCGGAGGCAGACGACGGCACGTGTGCCACGAGCACGGGCGCATGCGCCCCGGCGGAGCACGGCGACGGGCTGGTTCACCGCCTTGGCCATCGTCGGGGTCCTCCTCTTCGCGGTCGGGGCCGCCGTACTCCTCGCCGCGATCGTCTCGGAGGGCGGAGGGAGCGGCTCCCCAACGCCGGTACCGACTCCAGTTCCCACGAGCGCGCCCGAGCCGACTGCGGTCCCCACGGCTGTCCCGTCGCCCAGTCCCACGCCTCAGCCCACACCCGGTCAGTCCCCGAGCCCGGCCGTCAGTCCAACGCCGCGAGTCAGCCCGACGCCGTCCCCACCCGGCACCGCGTCGCCGTCCCCGACGCCGACACCGGGCACGCCGCAGCCCACCGCGACAGCTCCCGGTCCGGTACCGACCGCAACCCCTTGACCTTTGTCAAAAAGTCACCATACCCGCAATCGAATACGCCTATCGTTCTGTATGCTCCCGGCCGGAGGTGACCATGGAACTCGGTCTGTTCATGATGCCAACCCATCCGCCCGAGCGCCGGCCATACGACGGCGCGCAATGGGATCTGCAAATGATTCGGTGGGCCGATGAACTCGGCTTCGCCGAGGCCTGGATCGGCGAGCACTTCACCGCAATCTGGGAGCCGGTACCAGCGCCCGACTTGCTCATCGCCCAAGCACTGCTGCAAACCTCGCGAATCAAGCTTGCCCCAGGCGCCCATCTTCTGCCATACCATCACCCGGCGGAACTCGCCGCCCGCGTCGCCTACCTCGATCACCTCGCTCAGGGGCGCTTCATGTTCGGCGTCGGCTCGAGCGGCCTCCCCTCGGATTGGCAGCTCTTCGATGTCGATGGGATGTCCGGCGAAAACCGCCGGATGACCGCTGAGGCCCTCGACATCATCCTCCGCATCTGGGAGGCCAAGGGAGAGATGCGATACGAGGGACGATACTGGACCGTTCACGTGCCGCCACCGATGGTCGACGGCCTCCTCTACCACCACCTCGAGCCGTTCCAGAAGCCGCACCCGCCGATCGGCATCGCCGGCCTCAGTCCGCGTTCGGATACGCTCAAATTGGCCGGCGAACGGGGATTCATCCCCATGAGCCTCAACCTGAGCCCCCACTACATCAAAACGCACTGGGAAGTGTACGAGGAGGCCGCGCAGGCGGCCGGTCGGACGTGCGACCGCGCCAGCTGGCGTGTCGTGCGAGAGGTGTTCGTCGCGGAGACCGACGCACAGGCGCGGAGGTGGTGCCTCGAGGGCAATATGGGCAGACAGGAGGGAACCTATCTCCTTCCACTCTTCAAAGCCTTCGACTTCGTCCAGTGGATGACTGACGACCCATCGGTCACCGAAGCGGACCTGACGCCGGAATACTTCGTCGACCACGGCTGGCTGGTCGGCTCGGTCGAAACCGTGACCGAGAAGCTCCTCGAGATGAACCAGCAGGTCGGGGGGTTCGGCACCCTCCTCGTCCTCGGCTTCGACTACGCCGACAACCCCGAGCCGTGGCGCCAGTCGATGGAGCTGCTTGCCCGCGAAGTGCTGCCGAAGGTCAACCGCGCCCTGCAACCGGCCATCGTCTGAGCAAGGGCCTGCTCGAGCGAACCAAGAGGGGCCTCCGCCGGGAGGCCCCTCTTTCGTTCGACATCGTTTCCCGCGCGACTGGGACTACACGCGATGGCACCAGACCCAGTGCTCGCGGTCGGGTGTGCCGACATTCCGCCAGTCCGGCCGGCGAGCCCGGCACTCGTCGATTGCAATAGGACAGCGCGTATGGAACACGCACCCCGGGGGCGGCCGGAGCGGGCTCGGCACATCGCCGAAGAGGATGATGCGTTCCCGCTTCCGCTCGACGTCCGGGTCCGGAATCGGCACCGCCGAAAGAAGTGCCTTCGTGTACGGGTGGAGCGGATTCTCGAAAATCGAATCGCGGTCCGTCAGTTCCATCAAGTGGCCGAGGTACATCACGCCCACGCGGTCCGAAATGTGGCGGACGACGGAAAGGTCGTGGGCGATGAACAGGTACGTCAGCCCGAACTGATCCTGGAGGTCCTGAAGGAGATTGATGATCTGCGCCTGGATAGAAACGTCCAGCGCTGAAACAGGCTCGTCGCACACGATGAAATCCGGCTCTACCGCAAGAGCCCGGGCGATGCCAATTCGCTGGCGCTGTCCGCCCGAGAATTCGTGCGGGAATCGGTTCGCGAAGTACGGGTTCAGCCCGACGGTCTGGAGCAGCTGCTGGACGCGCTCCTTCTTCTCCTTCCCGTTCGCGAGCTTGTGGATGGTCAACGGCTCGCTGATGATGCTTCCAACGGACATGCGCGGATTGAGGCTCGCGTACGGGTCCTGAAAGATCATTTGCATGCGCCGGCGGAACCGCCGCAGCTCGCTGCCCTTCACCCTCGTGAGGTCGGTGCCATCGAACAGGACGGAACCCGAGGTCGGGCGCGTGAGCTGGAGAATGGCCTTGCCCGTCGTGCTCTTTCCACAGCCCGATTCTCCCACGAGCCCGAGGGTTTCGCCGCGCCGAATCTCGAAGGAGATATCGTCGACGGCCCGGACATCGGCCACCTTGCGCTGAAAGATGATGCCGGAGGTCACCGGGAAGTAGACGTGGAGCCCGTCGACCTTGACGAGAGTCTCGCCCAAAGCGGCGCGACCAGGTCGCGCGGTGGAACTAGTTTGCTGCGCCAACTGGTACCTCCCGGCGGACACGTTCAGATTCCCAGCAGGCGGCATAGTGCTTTTCGCCCACCAGGTTGAAAGGTGGATACTCCTCCCGGCAGAGATCGACTCGCCATGCACAGCGAGGATAGAAGGGGCAGCCCGGCGGCAGGTGGGCCAGGTCGGGCGGGAGGCCTTCGATCGGCACCAGCTTCTCTTTCCGGGTTTCGTCGAGTCGCGGCACCGAGTTGAGCAGGCCAACGGTGTACGGGTGCTTCGGATTGCGGTAGAGCTCGACGGCCGACGCCGTTTCGATCACGCGTCCCGCGTACATCACGTTCACCCTATCGGCGTAACGAGCCACCACCCCGAGGTTGTGCGTGATGATGATCACCGCCGTGCCGAACTCGCGGCTCAGCCGGTTCATCACCTCGAGGATCTGCGCCTGAATCGTCACGTCCAACGCGGTCGTCGGCTCGTCAGCCAGCAGCAGCTTCGGGTTGCAGCTCATCGCCATCGCGATCATGACGCGCTGCCGCATTCCGCCGGAGAACTGGTGCGGATAATCGTCGAGGCGCCGCTTCGCCTCGGGAATGCCGACCATCTCCAAGAGCTCCGCCGCCCGATTGCGGGCAGCCTGACCGTGAAGATCCATGTGGAGCTCGAGCGTCTCCGTGAGCTGGCGCCCGATGGTCAAAACGGGATTCAGCGACGTCATCGGCTCCTGGAAGACCATCGCGATTTCGTTACCGCGGATCTTCCGGATCTCATCCTCGTCGAGCTTCAGCAGGTCGCGCCCCTTGAAGATGATTTCACCCGAGACGATCTTCCCCGGCGGCTGGGGAATCAGGCGAAGGATCGAGAGCGCCGAAACGCTCTTTCCACAGCCGGATTCACCCACCAGCCCGAGCGTTTCGCCTTCCTCGACCACGTAGGAGGTGCCGTCGACGGCTTTGACGACGCCTTCCTGTGTGTAGAAGTACGTGCGCAGGTCTTTGACCTCGAGTAGCGGCATCCCTTCTCCTTTCGCGCCCGGCCGGACCGGAATTGGCCGCCGACGGGGTTCGAGTGGTGGGGAAGAGGAGACTCGAACTCCTACGCCTTGCGGCACATGATCCTAAGTCATGCTCGTCTGCCGATTCCGACACTTCCCCACGAAGTGCCCCGGCGGCCTGTGGGCTACCCGGCCGTCGTATCGTACAGGGAGCTGGTGAGCCGCGGAGGACTCGAACCTCCAACCGGCTGATTAAGAGTCAGCTGCTCTGCCAGTTGAGCTAGCGGCCCCCTCAGGACGCGCGGGAGTATATCACGGGCCTTTCGCGTCGCGGCAACTGCGCGACCCCTCCACTACTGCCAGCTTTTACCTTATCGCGGTGCCCCGGCCGGGTCTAGCATCGGGAATGCGCGCCACTCCAATTTCACTCGTGCGTTAATCGGGTTGCGCGTAGGATTTGTCCATGGCAGCGGATGACGATGGGTTGCGTGAGTCACTGCTCCCGGACGTCAATGGACGTCGACGGGTCTTCTGTTGTCATTCCGCGACCTTGAGCGGCCACCACGCGCCAAACAGCCTGGGAGCTGTGCGCGAATGCATCGAAGCCCGCGTGCCCCGTCTCGAGGTGGACGTTCGGTTCACGGCCGACGATGCGATGGTCTGCTTCCACGATGCCGAGCTCGACCGTCTGACGACCGGCTCGGGTGCGGTCGGACTGCACACGGCCGTCGCCCTGAACGCGATCCAGTTCAGGGCCACCGGTGAGCCGCTCTGCTTCCTCGAGGATGTCGTCGAACTGCTGCGTTCCAGCAGCACCATCCTCCAGGTCGACCTGAAGCTCAGCCGCCCGATCACTCCGGCGAGGGTGCGTCGTCTCGAAGACGCCCTAGAGCCGCTTCGCGACCGTGTCATCGTCGGATCGCAGTCCCCGTGGAACCTTCGGAGACTGTCGCGCGTTCCGGTGGCGTTCGACCCCACGCTCTTCCTGAATTACACCGGCGCCAAGCGGCAGGCTCCCTACCCGCGACAGCGAGGCCTTCACGGTTTCTGGGATGATTCGCCCCTGGCGCTGAACCCCCATGCCAGCGCCAAGGAGTACCTTCGAGCGCGCATCGAAGAACTGCAGGGCCTGGTCCCGGCTGCCGTCGAATGGATGGTCGACATCGGGACTATCCTCCGAATGGCCGAATTGGGCGTTCGCCTCGGAGACGTTCTGGCGAAATCGGAGGTCGCGCTGGCCGCCTGGACCCTCTCGGAACGTGATCCGCTGGAAAGCACGCTCGACCGACTCTGGGAGGCCGGGACCACGACCGTTATCACCGACGTAGCGCTCGCAGTGTCGGAACTCTTCCGCACACGCTCGAAGCCGGTCGCGCGCTGGTAACCCGAGTCACGGCTGCGTCACGCACTCTCCTCCATCGGCACCCGGTTGAAATGACCCTCCCGGCCGAACCTGAATCCAGGGAGAGACTACCGGGGGGATTGCCTGCATGAGCCGAGTAAAGACCTGGATCGGAGCGCGCCGCTCGGTCGCCGAAGACGAGTCCGGTCAGGGCCTCGCGGAATATGCCCTCATCCTGGCGCTCATCGCGCTTGTTTGTGTGGCCGCGCTTGCTACGCTCGGCCAGGCGATCGCCAACTCCCCCGGATTCACCGTCCTCCCCGGCAACCTGTAGCCGAATGCCCCGCATCCCTCCGGACGATCAGAGCAGGATCGTCCCGCAGTTCGCCGCCGACCCCTTCACCCACGCCGGGCCAGGAAGTACGGAGCCGAGGGTGTTCACGTAGCCGGGGCCGCCCGGAACATACCGCAACCACCCCGTGCCATCGAATTGGTAGACGGCCTCGTAGCAACCGGCCGCCCTCCCGAGCACCGCCTCGACCGGACCGGCCGGCAGCATCACCAGATTCCAACCTGCCCAGAGCGTTATGGAGATGCCATCACCCCGGGGCGGTGGTGTCGGTGACGAGGTTGGACGGGGCGTTGGCGAAGGCGTTGCCGACGGCGTCAGGGTCGCGGATGCGCTTGGCGACGGCGTGGCGCTCGGGCTCCCGGCACTCGACGTCGGACAAGCTAAGCTCGCTGGATACTGGGCGATCACGATAACCCAAGCCACTCGCTTCCCGTCCGAGCTGGCCGCCCGGGCAGCGCCGACGCATTTGAAGGGGAGCGAAGCCGACGATGTCTCCGCTCGGACACCACTCCCGGGATAGGTGATGTCAGCGGCCGCCGTAGAGGCTGGAACTGTCAGTGGCTGGCTCGATGCATAGGCCCGAATGCCTTCTCCGCTCCCGTTGGCAAACGGCACTCCGCCTGATGTCTTGCCCGAATACCCGCAGTCGATCGCGCGCTGGATCCAGCTTCGCCCGTAACTATCGATATGGCCGCCGGGCGCTCCATGGTCCACTTGCCATTGCGCAAACCAGGCCGCAGCAGCGTTGAGCGCGCCAGATACCTCCAAAGGCGTCGAGTACGTCAGGTTCTGATTGCGCCACGCCTGCACAAGCTGAACGAATTGTTGCTCTTCTGCATCGAGCGAGTCGTGCGGTGTACCGCATGGGCCATCCGCCCTGGCAGGCACCCGCTGGAGCAGCGCGGCGCCGAACAGTGCGGCCCCGGCAACGAGGACAGGGACAATTACCCATCGCATGGCATCACCGGCAGCGGGGGCGCTGGCGGCTTCACCATAACACCGCCACCGACCGTGAAGTCAACGAAGGCTTAACTGGCGAGGCCGTGCGGCGGGTCGTACCATTACGACAAATCATGACGGCGACCTCCACGAGCTCGATGGGAACGCGCCCCAGCCACGGGGGGCGGTTCGCCGTGCCTCGCCTTCCGCGCCGACTCGTGGAGCGTCCGCGTGTCCTCGCAGCGCTGCACCGCGCGGTCGGCAACGGTGTCATCGCCGTCGCCGCCCCCGCGGGGTTCGGAAAGACCACCGCGCTCGCGCTCGCAGTCCGCGACCTCGACTACGAACCGCGCTGGCTGACCCTCGACACGACATCTCGTGCACCCGAGGCGTTCGCATATCAGATTGGCTGCGCACTCACTGGGAGTCGGATGCTCCCGGCACCGCCAACAGCGCACGAGCTCGACGACCTGCAAGTCTTCATCGCCTCGGCTGTCTTCGATGCAGCCGCAGCTTCGCCTCGGCCACTCCTTCTAGTCCTCGATAACAGTCACGAGCTGGTCGATTCCCAGGACGCGCTCCAGCTCCTCGCGTGGCTCATCGAAGCGATGCCCGATGGCCATGAGCTCGTGCTGTGCGGCCGCGACATCCCGCCCCTGTCGGACCTCGCCGAGCGGATCGCGACCGGTGAAGTCGCCGTTATCGGCCCGGAATTGCTCGCATTCGACCGCGAGGAGGTGGCGGCCGCCATCGCCGGGACCGGCGTCGCCGCCGACCCGGCCGACCTCCTCGTCCGCACCGGGGGATGGCCTGTTGGCGTCATGGCGACGCTCGCTGGAGAAACGCTCAGCGGGATCGCCGCGCAGGACTTCGACCGCTACCTCGCGCGCGAAGTCTGGGACAAGGTCCCCGCCGAGTTGCGTCCACTCCTGCATCGGCTCTCCCTCCAACCCTCCATCGAACGGTCATACGTCGAGCTGGAATTCGGACTGCGCGCCTGGCGAAGGCTCGTCGAGTGGACAAGGCGCCGCGACTTTCTCTGCGAGCACCTCTCCCCGCGCGAGTTTCGTCTCAACCCCTTGCTCCGTCAGTTCATCGCCGATGACTTCGCGACGAATGACCACGACGGATTTCAGCAGACTCTCGATGCAGTCGTGGCTTCGCTCTCGAAAGCTGGTCGCCTTGCCGAGGCGGTCGAGCTCGTCCGCGCGCAAGGCTCGGAGGCTCAGCTCGCCAAGCTGCTCCGCGAGTACGCTCACGCGCTCATTCTCCGCGGCTCGTTTTCCCTGCTCAGGGATGCATTTGCCGCGCTCGGGACCGCTTCGATAGAACACGATTGGCTGTTGCGTGCGCTCCAGGCTCGCGTCGAGGCCCACGTCGGCGACCCGGAACGTGCACTTCAGTTGGCGGCAAAGGTGCTGGAACACCGCTCGCAACGCGGCGCACACCGCGTCCACGCGCATCTGGCACGATTTCGAGCCCTCCGGCTTCTCGGGCGTCACGATGCAATGGCTGCCGAGGCCGACCGCCTCAGGGTGCTCGGCGCCGAAGAATCCCCAGCGCTTCGGACGGAAGTGACCTACCAGCTCGCCGAGTTCGAATTGAGCATTGCGCGCAACTTCGCTCGGGCCGAGGAGCTGCTACGAGCGACCATCGAGGAAGCGGAGCAGCATGGCCTCCAGCAGCTCGGGCTCCTCGCGCGTTCCACACTCGGGCAGGCACTCGCCATGCATGGCGAGGTCCCAGAAGCCGTGACCATGCTTACCCGGGCTGCGAAGGGCTGGCGAGCCCTCGGGCGGTCGTCGAACCTCGGCTGGACGCTCAACAACCTCGGAATGGCACACCTCGACGCTGGAGACTTCAAGAGCGCCATCCAGGTACTCGGGGAAGCAGCTGCTGAAGGCATCGCCAGTGGCAACCGCAGGAACTTGGCCTACGCAAAGGGATCGCTCGGCGACGCGGAGCTGGCGCTCGGACACTTCCAGAACGCACGGGAGCACTTCGAAGAGGCAATCCGAATCTGCGCGACGGAAGCTCTCGACGAGACCCTGGCGGCATACGCTATCGCCGGACTTTCCTCCGCCTATCTCGGGCTTGGCGACCTTCAGCAAGCGGACTTTTTCGCGCGTCGCGCCATGCTCGTCGCGCTGGCCTCCGGTAACCAATACGAGATCGCCTACTGCAAATTGCGGCAGGCAGCCATCGACCTCGCCGTGGGAAACGCCGTTGCGGCCGCCCATCTCGCAGAAGAAGCCGCACACGCATTCGAGTCGATGGACGTGGCAGCACAGGCTGCCGCAGCCTGGTATCGGGTTGCGATGGCCCAGTTCAAGGCCAATCGCCGCGCCGAAGCCCAAGAATCCCTCGCACGGTGCGCGCAGGCCATTCGCCAGCCTTGGATGACGAACGTCCTCGTGCCGCTCGTCCGGGAGAACCCGATGTTCGCGCAATGGGCTGCATCCCGTCCTTCGGCCGGACGGTCGTTCCGAGAAATCCTCGAGCGCCAAAGCTTCCTGGTCAGCAACTCCGAGCCCGAACAGCCGCGAGAGTCCGGGCGCTTCCCGAAAGTTGTCGCACGCAGCCTTGGCCGGGTTTCCGTGACTGTCGGCGGCCGGCACGTGACCGACGAGCAATGGGCCAGCGTGAGAGCCAAGGAGCTCTTTTTCCTGCTTCTTGCCCACCGCGATGGGGTTCGGAAAGAGCAGGCAGTCGAACTGCTCTACCCTGAATTGCCCCGCGAAAAGTGCAATTCGGCCTTCCATTCGAACCTTTACCGAGTTCGCCGCGCACTCTATCCGGATTGCGTCATCAAGCAGGACGGCACCTACGTGCTCAACCCAGAGGCAGAGTTCGAGTGGGACGTCGAGCGTTTCGAGGCCGCAATCGAGCGCGCGCAGCGCGCGGAACCCGGGAGCAAAGAACGGGCATTGGCCTTCCAGGAGGCCGTCGAACTGTACGAAGGGCCGTTCGCAGAAGTCTTCGAGTCCGAGTGGGCGGCCGCCCTCAGAGCACAACTCCACGAACGCGCACATGCGTCGCTTGCCGCGCTCGCCGGCTATTTCGCCTCGCGCAACGATTTCGAGGCTGCTGTCCTCTGCCTCGAGCGAATCCTCCGGGCGGACCGCTTCAACGAAGAAGCTGCCTACGAACTCGCCCGCTACCGCAGCCGCGCGGGCCAAGCCGTGCAGGCCCTCCAGTTCATCGACCAGTACGCTGAAACCTACGAACGCGAGCTCGGGGCGCCGCTCCCGGACCGCTTCTTCGAGCTTCGCGCGGCCATCGCGGCGGGCATTGCTATTTAGCCATTCCGCGTTCTCCGTTCGCGAGAGTTTCGTGATAACCAACTGCGTAGTCTCCGGCCGACAAACCGTTCCGGAGGAACACGCAGATGACCCGCCGCCTTGTCACCCTCGCCATCTCGGTTTCGGCCCTGGCCGTTATCGCTCTCGCCGGCGCTGCGCCGTATCAGTCCTGGTAGGAAACAGCCAGGGAAAGCCTCCCTGCAAGTTTCCGCCACATTCGCGAAAATCGCCCGCATGGAACGTCGTGCGGGCGATTTGTTTGTCCTGGTTCTCGCTGCGGCGATATTCCTCGCCCAGCAGCTGGCGATCTCCTTCATGCCGCTCGATGGTCACGCGGGAGTCGCCCGACGTGTCCTGTTCTTCGTCACCACGGTCGCCCTCGCGGCAATGGCGCTCCACTTCCGCCGTTTCGTCGGGGCTTGGCTGGTCGCGGCTGGCATCGTGCTCAACTTGCTCCCTATGGCGGCGCATGGCGGCGCCATGCCGATCGACTACGCCATCCTCGAGCGCTCGGGGGCTTTCCCGGAGGTTACCGAAGCCGACATCGGCCGCCAGACGAATCACGGAAAAGACATCGTCCTACGCAGAGAGGACATCCACCTCTTTGTGCTGTCCGACCGATACATCGTCGACCTTCCCGTCTACGGGACCAATATCTACTCCCTGGGCGATTTCGTCCTGTTCGCCGGGCTCGGGCTGGCGGTTCTCCAGGCCGGCGTGGCTGCGGTTCGCCCTCGGCCATCCGGTGGAGTCGACTCGGCGGATCCCGCTTCGCCCGTACGCAGGAGGGAGCCCTGATTCGCTCCGTCAGCTTGGCTGGCCGCACCATCGGCCGAGCGTACGCGCGCTTCGCCCCGTGCGCGAGCGTTGCCTTTCATGGGGTGGCGAACCGCCTCGTTCTCTGGGCAACCGACGAAGCTGCTTCGACGAGCGTGCACCAGGTGCACGAACCCGCTCGCAACCGTTCCGAGGCGAGGCAGACGACGGGCGCCGAACAGAACGACTGGGAATCTCTCGGAGACTCACCGCCTCGGCCTTTCGCCGCAGAAAATCGGATCGCCTCGAACGAGACCCAACCAGAGGGTGTGAAGCGTTGACGTTCGACCACGACGCCTTCGAGCGCTGGCTGGAGCATCGCCTTGGGCCGAATCATGGGCGCCGGGCGGTCGTCGTGCGTGACGACCGCATCCTTGTGTCGAAGGTAGAGCCTGGATTGCCAGCACGGGTCATCGAAACCGTCGAACGGCTCTCGGAGCTGTTCGACCCCGTGGCCTTGCGCGAAGTGGCGCAGCCAGGGCCAGCTCCCGTGGTCGCGTGGCAGAGCGCCGTCGTCCGCGTCCTCGAAAGGGCTCTGCACGAAGGAGAAATCTCGCCATCGGAGTTCGACGAAGTTGTGGCTGGCATCGAATCCGTCGTTGCCCTCCTCGATGCTTGCTGCTGGACATGCGACGGGTCGCCCGACTGGGTGCCGGGGCCGGCTCAACGAGAGGCGCTCGACGAAGCCGAGCGCAGCCTGGTGGCCGGTACCGCCAGGCTCTTCACGCGCCATTACGGCATCTTCGACGGCCGGCCGGTCGAGAATCATTGCCCCGGGTCGAGCGTGGCCCGCCGACTCTTTGTCGCGGCAAGACACTTCATCGAGTCCGCCCCGGCCCGTCGTGCGCAACTCCGACCGAAGATGCCGGACAAGCCGGAGCTCCCAAGGAGCGACGAGTGAGCCGGCTTCGGTAGCTTTCCCCTACGCCAACCCGGCACCCGCCAGGGATGGACCTTGGTGCCTCATCGTCGGCCCGAGCCGACCTTGCCCGGGAGTCGAACCCCGCTTACTATGGCCACGTCTGGCCCCGTGGTGTAGTGGTCTAACATGCCACCCTGTCAAGGTGGAGATCGGCGGTTCGAATCCGCTCGGGGTCGCCATGTCGCATACTCTAGAAGCCCGGCTCGCCCGCCGGGCTTCATCGTCACCAGCGCAATTTTCCGTTCCCGACTACCGGATCTCGGTAACGCGGGCGGCTTCCTAGAGCCGCTGGTGGCCTGGCTCCGTTTCCCAGGGAGGGGCGATCTGGTGATAACCACCGCCAGCGGTCCAGCCGCCATCCACGTACAGAATGTGTCCGGTGACGAACCTCGACGCGTCCGATGCGAGATAGACGATCGCCCCCTCCAAGTCCTCGGGCTGTCCCAGGCGTCCCATCGGTGTTCGGGAAACGGCCTGGTCGCGGGTTCCCGGGGTCGATTCGAACACCTTCCCCATGAGCTCCGTCCCATCGAAATAGGACGGGGCGATGGCGTTCACGCGGATGCCTTCGCGGGCGTATTCCAGAGCCAACACCCGAGTTAGCGCATCCACGCCCCCCTTTGCGGCGTGGTACGAAGCGGCCCGGAATTCGCTCCCGACGCGGCCCAGGATCGAGCTGATGTTGATGATCACGCCCCCGGAACCTTGGGCAAGCATTTGGCGCGCCGCCAGTCTGCATCCATTGATCGTGGCCAACAGGTCGAGTTCGACCACCGAACGCATCCGTTTGAAGCTCCCGAGATCGTGACGCAGCCCCGAACGGTCGGTGTAGCCTGCGTTATTTACCATAATATCGAGGCGACCAAAACGATGGACACTCCGGGAGAAGAGGTCTTCGAATTGCTGCTCGTCGGTAATGTCCGCGGGAAAGGCCTCCGCTTCGACGCCGAACTGACGGAGCATCGACGCGGTTTGTTCGATCAATTCCTGACGGCGTGCTGTGACCACCACGTTGGCGCCCGCCCGTGCGAGGCCGCGCGCAAAGGCCACACCTAGCCCACTCGAGGCGCCCGTGACGAGGGCAACCTTCCCCTCGAGGCTGAACATCTGAACGAGCGAAGGGTCCACGCTGAGACTCCGTCCGAAGAGGATGCGCGCATCTTAGGGGTGGGTTTGGGCCCGCGCTATGCGACCAGCCGCGCGCGGGGTCGGTTCGGATTTCGTTTTTCGCGCTCGATGATTTCAGCGATCTCGTCGACCGCTTCCTCGAGCCGACCATGACGGTTGATCACGACATAATCGTTGTTGGGGAGGTCGGCGAGCTCCTCCTCGAGCTCCGCGAGCCTGGCGGTGAGCTGCTCAGGATCTTCGGTCCCGCGCGCGATGAGCCGGGCGCGCAAGACTTCTCGGTCCTCCGCCGTTAGAAAGATAAAAATGGCGCCCTCGAGCTTGCGCCGCCACGTGCGGGCCCCTTGGACGTCCGTGCGAATGATGACATCCTGTCCGGCCTCGAGGTACGGCTCGATCTCCCGCCGTTCCACGCCCTTCAGTTCGCCGTACACGCTCGCCCACTCCGCGAATTCCCCCGCCGCAACCTTCTGGCGAAACTCCGGCTCGGACAGGAAGTGGTAGTGGACACCATCGACCTCGTTCCCACGAGGTGGGCGCGTCGTTGAACTCGTAGCGCGATGGATTCCGAGGCGCTCGCGCAGTCGGTCGATGACGGAGTCCTTGCCGACCCCCGAAGGACCGTGCAGCACGATGACCAGCGGCTTCTCCTCCCCGCCTTCCATCAGGGACTCACCGTATCCGGGGCAGCCTGGCGAAGGTGCTCCCAGAATTCGCGATACGAAACGCCCACGGCATCGTCGAGAACCATGGTCTCACCGTCGGCGAGGCAGCCGGCGATCGCGGCGAGCATCCCTATCCGGTGATCACCGTGGGCGTCGAGCCGGGCTCCGCGGAGGGGCGTTGGGCCGCGCACTTCGAAGCCGTCCTCACGTTCGTGAATATCGGCTCCCATCCGACCGAGCGTTTCGACCACCGCCTTGACCCGGTCCGATTCCTTCACCCGCAGCTCGGTTGCGTCCCGCACGACCGTGACACCGTCAGCAGTCGTCGCCGCCAGTGCGATGAGCGGAAGTTCGTCGATCGCGCGTGGGACCAAGTCCCCAGAAACCGTGGTCCCCCGGAGACTACTCGACCGGACGACCAGGTCGGCGACTGGCTCGCCCCCAGTCGCACGCTCCTCCAAGCATTCGATATTGGCCCCCATCGCTCGAAGAATATCCACGATGCCAGTGCGGGTCGGATTGACGTTGACGCCCCGCAAAACCACTTCGGCGTCGGGGTGGCAAGCCGCGAGCACCATCCAAGGCGCTGCACTCGAGATGTCGCCCGGAACGCGCAGCGAGATGGCCTCGAGCCGCTCAGCCGGGTGCACAGTGACGGCGCGGTCCACGCGACGAATACTGGCTCCCATCGCATCGAGCAGCCGCTCGGTGTGGTCGCGTGAGCGTTCGGGCTCGATGACTGTCGTCTCGGTCTCGGCGTACAACCCGGCGAGGAGGATAGCCGATTTCACCTGAGCGCTGGCGACCGGCGTCGCGTAACGCATACCACGCAGGCGCCCACCCTTGATGACAACGGGTGCGAGCGTGTCGCCCCTCCGGCCGTACAACGTGGCGCCCATTTCGCGTAGCGGATGAATCACGCGCGCCATCGGCCGACTACGGAGTGAGGCGTCGCCGGTGAGGACGCTCAACAAGGGGTGGCCCGCCAAGAGTCCCATGAGCAAACGCATCGTGGTGCCGCTGTTCCCACAATCCAGCACGTTGTCGCTCTCGAAGATTCCATGGAGGCCCTGCCCGGTGACGCGTGCGATCGACGACCCAGCCGGCCAGTCGATTGGCACCCCGAGCTCGGCGAGACAGCGGGCCGTCGAGCGAACATCCTCCGAGTCGAGTATGCCTTCGATGGTCGCCGATCCTTCGGCGATGGCATTGAAAATCAGCGACCGATGGGAGATCGACTTGTCAGGTGGGATGGCAATGGAGGCACGGACCCGTGCCGGGCGCGAAACCCTCACAGTCGGTCGTCCTCGATGCCCAGCTTTCGCTTCAGGTCCGCGTCATCCCGAGGTCGCGTTGGGGCGCGATCGGAGGCTTCCTTGATCCGGTCGTACAGATTGCCGACGAACATCCGACCAATGGCATCGCGCGCCGATGGCGGCTCGATGCCCTCGGGGCGCCGACGCTGAGGCGGGTTTTGAATGAACGTGTCGCGGTCGAGCTGCGTCGACCGGAAAAGGTCGAAAATCGCCTCCGGACCCGACTCCAGTGCGGTCCGAATCGTATCGAGCTCGCTCTGGAGCCGCCCAATCCAGTGGAGCACGGCATCGCGGTTAGTGAGCATGATGTCGCGCGCCATGGTCGGGTCACCGCTGGCCAACCGTGTGATATCGCGAAAGCCCGGGCCAGCCAGTAGGGCCGCGTCTTCCCAACCCTGGCTGTCCCGTACCATTCGGAAGAGCGCGACCGAGGTGAGGAGCGGCACATGGCTCACGGCTGCAGCGTACTGGTCGTGCTCTGCCGGGTCGATGTAGAGCGGTACGGCGCCGAGCGTTTCGACCAGGCCCAGCACGACCTGAACCGCCCGCTCATCGGCTCGCGGAGAGGGCGTAATTGCCCAAGTGGCGCCCTCGAAGAGATTCGCAGCGGCGGCGCCGGGACCGCTTTTTTCCCGACCGGCCATCGGGTGGCCACCGACGAAGTGGGCGGTCTCCGGAAGGAACTCCGCTGCCCAGCGCATCACCTCTGCTTTCGTGCTGCATACGTCCGTCACGACGGCTCCAGGAATGAGAAAGCGGCCGATGTCCTCGAGGATGCGGCGGGCGGCAACGACCGGAGTGGCGATGATGACGAGCCCAGCCCGCTCGACGACCTCCTCGAGAGACCCCACCTCACGGTCCAACGCGCCGAGCTTCTTGGCCGCCCGCGCGTGTTCGCGGTCTCGGTCGATGCCCACCAGTTCGTAGTTTCGGTTCGGCCGGCTGGCCAGCCCCAGCCCGATCGACGTCCCGATGAGGCCGGTACCGATAATGGCGATCCGATTGTCTGCCATAGTCCCTACCCGTGCTGGGCAGGCAGAGGAGCCTGCGCGCGATGGCTAAAGGCTACCACACCGCCCCTGGCGCCCGAACGGCTCGCCTCTATGTCCCGACAATGACGCGAAGCACGTCGTCGTAGACTAGCCCAATCAGCCAACCGAGCGGGCTGAATCCCGTCACGAACCCGATCGCGATCAAGGTCATGAGGATGCCAGGGCCCCACGGCGCGAGCTGCTCGAGCGCCTGGGCGACCTCCCGCGGAGCGATCCCGGTCACTACCTTGAAGCCATCGAGTGGAGGAATCGGGATGAGATTGAAAATGCCGAGAAGGATGTTCAGCGTGATAACGAACGAAAGGAAAAGCCACACGTAATCCTCACCCGAACCTCGGCGGATCACGGCTTCGATGCTCGGGAGTGAGGTCTGCACGAGGCCGAATCGGATCGGGATAGCGGCTAGCGCGGCGAAGAAAAAGTTCGACGCCGGGCCCGCCGCCGCTACGAGGGCAAACCCCTGGCGGGGACCTGCCCGCAGCCGCCACGGATTGACGGGCGTCGGCTTCGCCCAGCCGAAGCCGAACAGTAGGAGGAGCGTCGAACCGACCGGGTCGAGGTGGGCGATCGGATTCAGCGTCAGCCGGCCATTTCGCTGGGCGGTATCGTCTCCAAGCTGGTAGGCGGTCCAAGCGTGGCAGAATTCGTGGAAGGCAAGGCCCGTCAGGATGGCCACCATCCATGCAGCGAGATACACGAAGAACACCGCTGGATTGTCTTGGAGAGCCGAGAGATACCAGATCATCGGGGGAACGCTAGCACAACGGACGCTTACGTCGGGGTTCGAAACGGGAAGGATGACGTAAACCTGCATTGACGGGACCAGGTCCCCTTGTTACGTTCGGGGCCGATGACGCCCCGCGGATGGGGCGCTGGCGCGCTCCCATCGGGGCGTACCCGGCGGTACAGCGGGGGTACCGACCGCCTTGCCAGAGTGGCCGAGCCCCGGGGTGTCGAGACCCGGTGGCAAGACCGAGGGCGGGTTCACCGCCCGCAAGCGCGAGGTTGCCGCGTGCTAGCTCCCGGGATACGTCGAGGGCATCTCCCCTGGCTTCCCCCTACCCCGTTCCTCCTTCCCGCGATTGCGTTGGTCGCCGCCGTAGTCGCATGGGCCGTCTCGAGCTCGGCACCGGTGTCGACCGATGGGGTCGCGCTTCCTATCATCCCGGCCACGGAAATTCGCTCCATCGCGTTCTTCGAACCTGATCGAGAGGCGCGCGTCGACCGTCTGCTCATCCGGGGCGCCACGCCTGGGGCGGAGCCTCGAACGCTCGTCGCATTCCCCTACACCTTCACCGGGCTGCATGCGCGGGGCAACGCGGCCCCGACCGGAGACCGTATCGCCGTCCTGTCCGTCGACGGAACGAAAGGCAGTGCTGCCACGCTGACCATCGTCGATCTCGACGGAGCGACACGCATTGTCGAGGGCGGCTTCGAGTACCTCTCATCGTTCGCGTGGACCCCCGACGGCCGCCGGCTCGCGGTCATCGCAAGCGGAGATCCCGGCGTCACCCGCGTCCTCGAAGTAGAGGTCACGGGCGGCCAGGCCACCGAGGTCGCTCGGTTCACCGCCGCCTTCCAGGTCGTGCCGCTCGGATATAGCATCGACGGGACGCGCCTCTACATCGTGGTCATCGATCAGTCCGGCTCCAACCTCTGGATGGTACGGGGGGGCATCGGCCAGCGCCTGGCCGAGCTTTCTCCTGGCCGAACGCGTGACTGGACGCTCAGTCCCGACGGCTCCCGGGTCGCCTTTATCGACATCCTCAGCGCGTCGTCGCGGACCTACGTCGGCAAGACGCTGACGATTGCCACCGGCGCGGTGACCACACTTCAGGCGGGACGCAATCAGATCGGCGCGACGTGGCAGCCCGGAAATCCGTTGCCCGTCTTCGGCGGTCCCGGCGGCTCACTGCAGCTCGAAGATCCCCGGCCCGAGGTTGCCTGGGTCGTCCCTCATGCCTATGCCCCGCTCGGTGACTACGTCGTCATCTCCACCATCGCGAGCGAACAAAACGACCAGCCGCGTCCGGCGGTTTCGCTTTGGGTCGCTTCCCCAGATCGCCGGGAGTTGCTCACCGACGAGCCCGGGGCCTCCTTCATCGGTTGGGTCCGGGGGGAACCATGGCAGTGAGAAATCAGGCGTACTGTTCGCCCTACGGGCAGCGAAAAAAGCCGGCGACCGGACGGGTCGGGCGGCTCGTGCTGTTCATCACAGGCTTCGTGGCGGTGGCCGCTTTCGGTCCGATCGTGTGGGGTATCGTCGCCGGAATCCACTCATCGCCGGGTGCAACGAGCGCCTTTGCCGTGGCGCCACCTGGTACTTACGCCGTCGTCGCTCGGCAAGAGGGTGCGGTCGACATTGTCTCGGTCGTTCGGACCGACACTCCGGCCTCCACCCTCGAGGTCGCCCGCGTCCCCCACCTCGAAGGGTTCACCACTACCGGTTCGGTCGACCCGACTGGGCGCTACGTGGCACTTCTGTCGGTCGATGCTGGCACGCCCCTAAAACCGGCGGCGTCATTGATCCTTCTCGACCTCATCGACGGGAGCCTCGACCGCCTCGTGACCGGCGTCGATTCCGGGTGGCGGCCGCTTTGGAACGAGAACGGAACAGCAGTCATCGTCACCCGGACGCGACAGGGAGACTCCGGAACCCTCATCGACATCTTCGAAGTGGCCCTCGATGGAGCATCGAAGCTCCGCTGGTCGCAGGCGGCCCTCGGGGTCTACCCAGTTGGCTGGCGCGACCAGCAGCTTCTGACCGTAGCTATCGACGGGCGAGGTTCGACACTTCAAGCAGACGGCCAGGACCTGCGGCACCTGGCCGATGGCTTCACGCGTGACTGGACAATGGCCCCTGATGGCGCCGCTATCGCCTTCATCGAGGTTGCGACCCATGGCGGCCTGCGTTACATCCCTCGCGTCGTCCCGCTCACCAATGACGCCAAGGTATCGGCCCAGGCCTTCACAGTTGGGGGTACCGAGGCACTCGGCGCGGCTTGGAAACCAGACAACGCTCCAGTCTTCGGGACCGTACCTCGGTTGCAAGCCAACGATGGCGACGTCTCTGCCCAGTCAATGCACATCGTGGGTTTCGACATCCCCGTAGCCTACAGCCCCGACGGTAGCACCCTCGCGGTCGTCCACTGGAACGGAACGGGTTTCGACGACCCGGGCCGTCCGTCGCTTTACCTCGTCAGGGGTGGCGAACGCCACGCGGTGCCCGGTCACCGGGAGTTCTTCGGATGGACGCATCGGTGAAGTCGCTCGCAGTCGGGGCGCTCCTCGGTGCCCTCGTCCTCGCACTGACAGTGGAGCGCCAGGCAGCACACGCTGACCACTACCCCTGCCACGTCCCGAACTATGGCTTCGGCTTCGACACCTACGAACACGAGGACTATGTCAGCGTCTACAACCAGATGATCGACCTCGTCACGGCGGGGGTCGCGATGCCGCCTCCCTATCAGCTCCCGTCTGGTGAGTGGATCGACTTCAGTTACCCCGGCCTCGAAACCGGGGCCAGGTCAGCCCGGACGTCCCGCGACCGCGCCGCCACCATTCCTCCGAGCCTGTACAAGGCGATGGTCTGGATCGAATCCGGCTGGGCGCACGCCGCGGGGTCCGTTCCCTACGGCGGCGTCGGTCCCGTCATCACCGCCATCGATTGCGGTTACGGCCTTGGACAGATCACCACCGGCATGGGACACCTCTCGTCCCCGCCGGCCCTCGACATTCGCATCCCCTCGGCGCGCCAAGTGATGATCGGTACCCATCCGCTGTTCAACCTAGCCGAGGGTGTACGCATCCTCGCCGATAAATGGAACTCCGCCCCGGAGCTACGGCCAATTGCCGGGACCGGCGACCCATCCGCGCTCGAAGACTGGTACTTTGCTGTTTGGGGCTACAACGGCTTCGCCTTCGTGAACCATCCCCTCAACCCGACCAAGAACCCCCTCCGCGGCGAGGTCTGGCACTGCAACGACCCGAATGCACCCGGATTCGGGGCGTTCACGTGGGGCGATTACACGTACCAGGAGAAGGTCTACGGTTGCCTCCGATTCCCACCGGTCCCGAAAGGCCAACCGTATCCCCCGCCCCTGAGCGGCGGTGGCGGCCCCCAACCGCCTTCGGCAGAATTGGCGGTCGGCGACTCTGCCGTGGTGCGGGTCGATGGAGAATGCCTCAACGTGCGCCCCGCGCCCGCTGGCAATCCTCCCCTGACGTGCCTGCCCGAGGGCACTCTCGTCACCGTTGTCGGGGGTCCGGAATCGGCCGGCGGTGTTACCTGGTGGCAAATCACGACCGGTAGCGTCACTGGCTGGTCATCTGGGCAGTACCTCGTGAAAGTCCAGGCGCCAGCGCCCGATGCCCCGGTCAACCCCGAGGGTCGGATCTGGCCTCCGCAGGTTGTTCACATGCCGGCCTTCCGGATTCCAGCAGTCGCGAGCGCGTTCGCCCCAGCAGCGTACCAGGAGTGTGCAGCGGTCGGCTTCACTGGCGGGTGCGCTGCCATGGACTTCCCCACGGCTATCTCCGAACTCGGCGTCACGACGCACAAGGACAGCACGCCCAAGCCCCCCGCATCCCTCGCAGCGACCTATCTCGGTGCGCCGCAACTTCAAGTGGTCGGTGAACGAAACCTTACCCTGCAGGTAAGTGGAACGAACTCAACGGCCGCGATGCT
>NZ_DAOUBJ010000038.1:0-5278 GCF_034432735.1 Tepidiforma sp.
CCACGTGGACGTATGCTGACCTCGACCAGTGGGTGTCCGAGCTCGCGGCGGCGGCGCTCGGTGAAGGTGCCCGCCCGGGCGAGCCGGTCGCGCTCCTCGCCGCGAATTCCGCGGCCTACGTCGCTGCCGTTTGGGCAGCCGCACGACTCGGTACGCCGCTCGCTCCGCTCAATTGGCGCCTATCCGGGGGCGAACTCGCCTGGCAGGTGGAGCGGCTCCATGCCTCCCTGCTCCTGCACGACGCCCACTTTGCCGCCAACGCGGAGGACGTCGCTGCGCGCTCAGGCGCAAGGCTCCTCCAAATCGAAGGTGCGAAGGCAGGGCCGCTGCCGGCAGTGTGGCCGGGGAGTTGGACGGGTGATTTTGTGCTGATGTTTACCTCGGGGACGACTGGCCGACCCAAAGCAGCTCGGCTGATGTTCGAGAACTTTCTCGCCAGTGCCATGGCGTCGGCCTTCAATATCGGGGTCGATCCCGCTGACCGGTGGCTCGCCTGCCTGCCTCTCTGCCACGTCGGCGGGCTGTCTATCGCCACGCGTTCGCTTATCCAGGGCACCACGGCGGTCATCCACGAAACCTTCGACCCGGCCCGCGTCAACTACGCTCTCCGCGAGGAGCGCATCACGCTGCTCTCGGTCGTGCCCACCATGCTCGCCCGGATGCTCGAAGTGGATGCGGCCGCGTATCCTCCCTCCGTCCGTGCCGTTCTCGTTGGCGGCGGTCCCGTGGCCCGCGACTTGCTCGAACGCGCCACAGCGCGGGGTCTCCCTGTCCTCCAAACCTACGGGCTAACCGAAGCCACTAGCCAGGTCACCACTCTGGCGCCGTCCGACGCTCTCCGGCACCTCGGCTCAGCTGGGAAGCCGCTCTTCACCTTCCAGCTACGGGTCGACGCGCCGCCCGGGGCCGCCGGTGAAATCCTCGTGGCAGGCCCGAACGTGTTCGCCGGGTACTTCGAAGATCCAGAGGCGACGGAACGCGCCCTCCGCGACGGGTGGCTTCGCACCGGTGACATTGGCCGGCTCGACGACGAGGGATTTTTATACGTGCTCGATCGGCGCGATGACCTCATCGTGTCCGGTGGAGAAAACGTCTACCCCGCGGAGGTCGAAGCTGCGTTGGAAGCTCATCCGGCGGTCCGCGAGGCTGCGGTCGTTGGGCTTCGCGATGCCACTTGGGGGCAGACCGTCGCAGCGGCCATCGTGTTCGAACCGGGCCACGCACTCGAATGGAGCCGGCTGGAGGGATGGCTCCGGGAACGTCTCGCCGCCTACAAGCTCCCGCGTCGCTGGCTTGCCGTCGAAGCTCTGCCACGAACTACCAGCGGCAAGCTCCAACGCCACCGGGTCCGCGACTGGTTCGAAGGTGCCTCGTAAAATCCGCGCTCACCGCGGAGGGGGTGCGTCATGCGATTTGGGCTTCACATCGGCCAACAGAACATCCAGATGGACGAGCTGCGCCGCCTGTGGCGGTGGGCAGATACTGCCGGGTTCGATTGGGTCGATGTGTGGGACCACTTCTACGAGGCCCCCCCAGTCGATGGCAACGGCAGCTGCTTCGAAGCCACGACGTGCATGGCGGCCATGGCCTGCGAAACGTCACGCGTCCGCGTCGGAGTGCTCGTTCTCGGAATGGGCTACCGCCACCCGGCGGTCCTGGCGAACGCGCTCTGCACGATCGACCATCTCAGCGGCGGTCGTCTCGAAATCGGCCTGGGAGCTGGCTGGCACGAGCCAGAGTACCGCGCCTACGGCATCCCGTTCCCGCCCGTCCGAGAACGACTCGACATGCTCGAGGAGGGAATCCAAGTCGTACGGCTTCTCACCACGCAGGACCGGTCGACGTTCGAGGGGCGGTATTTTCGGCTCGAAAACGCAGCCTGCAACCCGAAGCCCGTCCAGCCGCGCGTGCGAATATGGGTCGGAGGCAATGGGGAAAAACGAACGCTCCGTATCGCGGCCAGGCACGCCGACGGGTGGAACACCCCGTACACCTCGCCGGAAGAGTTCGCACGTCTTTCGGCGGTCCTCGACCACTGGTGCGAGAGAGAGGGCCGCGACCCATCCACCATCGAGCGGACGGTCAATCTCTCCTTCCACATGGCCGCGACGCCGGCTGCACTCGAACGAGCGGAACGGCAGTACCGTCAGACTTGGGGAGCGGCGGCCGAGGCCATGCGCGTCCGCGGCGTCGTGACCGGCCTCCCGGCTGAGGCCGTCGAGTTGGTCGGGCACTATGCCCAGGCCGGTGCCGCACAGGTCAACATCGCCATCCGACCGCCCGTCGACTGGGATGCCCTGCGCGCTTGGAGCGAAGAAGTCATCCCCGCGTTCGCCGGTTGACTGGCCGGGTGGGGGCCGCCGGCCGTACGATCACTATCGTGGAAGCACCTTGCCGCGTCGCCGTCCTCGGGTGTACGGGCTCGATCGGGCGGCAGGCGCTCGACGTAATCGCTCGCTCCGGGGGGCGGTTCGAGGCGGTCGCCCTCGCTGGTGGGTCGAACACACGCCTCCTGACGGAGCAGGTCGTCGAATTCCGCCCGCGCTACGCTTGGGCTAGCGCAAGCGACGATGCATTGGGCGAAGCCGTCGCTGCAGTAGGTGCCGTTCTCGAATCGCCCGAAGCTATAGCATCCGCGCCCGACGTCGACATCGTGCTCGTCGCTACAGCTGGGGCCGCGGGGTTGCTCCCGACGCTTGCCGCGCTCCGGGCCGGGAAAGCCGTTGCCATTGCCAACAAGGAGGTGCTGGTGATGGCCGGCCACCTCGTCGGCGCTGCCATGGTAGAAGGTGGGGGCGAGCTCCGTCCGGTCGACAGCGAACATTCCGCGATCTGGCAGTGCCTGTGGGGGGAGTCTCCGCGCAGCATCCGAAGGATCATTCTTACCGCTTCCGGCGGTGCCTTTCGGGACTTCACCCGCGAACAACTCGCTTCCGTGACCCCTGAACAGGCCCTTGACCACCCGACCTGGAAGATGGGTCGCAAGATTACGGTGGATTCCGCCACGCTGATGAACAAGGGGATGGAGACGATCGAGGCGATGTGGCTCTTCGATGTCCCCATGAGCGCCGTCGAAGTCGTGCTTCACCGGGAGTCCATCGTCCATTCGCTGGTCGAGTTCTCTGATGGCAGCGTGAAGGCGCAGCTCGGCGTCCCCGATATGCGACTCCCGATACAGCTGGCGCTCAGCTACCCCGCGCGGCTTCCCGAGCCTCCGATGCCGCTGCTCGACCTCGCCGGCATCGGCGCGCTGCATTTCGCCAAACCCGACACTGACCGGTTCCCGTGCCTCCGCATTGCGATGGAGGCGGGGCGCGCCGGCGGAACGCTCCCTGCGGCGATGGCCGCGGCCGATGAAGTCGCCGTCGAGCGTTTCCTCGCCGGGGAGATTGGCTTCCTCGATATACCCCGAGTCATCGAGCGAGTGCTCGAACGACACCGGTCGATACCCGACCCGACGCTCGACGAAGTGCTGAACGCGGACGCGGAAGCGCGGCGCCTCGCTGCCGCCGTACCGCCGGGGGTCCTCGCATGACGTTCCTCGCCTTCGACCCCCTCGCCATTCTCCAGGCCGCCGTTCCGTTCCTCGCGATCCTCGTGGTTCTCGTGGTCATCCACGAGTTCGGGCACTTCCTGGCTGCCAAGGCTTTCGGCATCAAGGTGCTGGAGTTCGGCATCGGCTTTCCCCCCCGCGCCTGGACGTTCCTGCGCAAGGGCGAGACCGAGTACACCCTCAACTGGCTTCCGATAGGCGGCTTCGTGCGCCTGCTCGGTGAGGAGGACCCGACCGACCCACGCAGCCTTGCCGCCCAAGCAGCCTGGAAACGGCTAGCCGTCATGTCCGCGGGTGTGGTGATGAACCTCGTCACCGCTATCGTGCTTCTTGCCGTCGGGTTCATGGTGCCCCGCGAACGGGCTCTCACGATGGCCCAAATCCTCGAAGTCGCGCCCGACTCCCCAGCGGCTCAGGCGCGTGTCGAAGGTGTCATGCGCGATGGTTCGGCGCCGTCGCCGGGGCTTCAACCCGGCGACATCGTCCTCGAGGTCGAAGGTAAAGAGGTTCGCAACACGTCGGAACTCGTCTACGCCAATCGTCTCCACCTCGGCGAATCGCAGCGCTGGGTCATCAATCGCGGGGGAGCCACGCTCGTGGCCTACGTCTATGCCCGCTGGGATCCGCCGCCGGGGCAAGGGCCAACCGGTGTCCGTATCGGCCCACCGGCCTCATGCTCGACGGACGCCGAAGGCAATCCCGTATCGTGCCAGCTACTCTACCCGTACACCGAAAAAGTTTGGGATTGGCCATGGGAAGCCTTCCCTCGGGCTCTCGTGTCGCTGGCCGAGACCTTCCGTCTCGCGGTCAACGAGGTCCGAGTGTTGGTCTCCGGGACCTCCGGAGCTTCGATGTCGACTGGCCAGCCAGCCCTCACGGGCCCCGTCGGAATTGCCGAGACCACTGGAAACATCATCAGCGAGCAGGGCTGGCGCCCGCTGATCGAGCTCGCCGCGCTCCTCAGTCTGAATCTCGCTATCTTCAACGCACTCCCCATCCCGATGCTCGATGGCGGGCGCATGCTCTTCGTCGTCATCGAGATTCTGCGCGGCGGCCGGCGCATCGCTCCGGAGAAAGAAGCGCTCGTGCACTTCATGGGCTTCGCGCTGCTCCTCTTCGGCGTTCTCGTGGTTACGTATTTCGATATCGCCCGTATCGTGAGCTGATGTATACCGCCGTTTTCGTGACGCTTTACCTGTTCGCCTGGGGGACGCTCGCCTTCCTACCGTGGCTGGGCCTCAGCGTCGCGACAAAGGGCCGTGCCGGCTTGTGGCTGCTGCCGCTCTGCCTGTTCTCTGGCATCGTGGCCGCGCTCGTCGTGCCCTTCGCCGGCGCGACCGGGTGGGGCGGCCTCTGGGGCAGCTTCGCCGCCGCCATCCTGGCGCCGGCAGGGTTGTTGGTTGCGAGCCGCTTGGCGCGCCTGACCGGAGTCCAGCCGGAGACCGCATCCTCCGAGGTTCGCCGGCCGTGAAGCAACTCGCGCTCTCGACCATGTTCGCCCAGCAAGAGCGGTTCGAAGATGGCGCGATGTTCGCCCCCTGCGCCGCCGAATTGAGCGTCAGCACCCCCTTGGCATCCGCCGCGCTGCCCTCAATGATCGTCGGCTCCTGACCCGCTCGCTCCACCGTCCAGCGAAACCGATCCCCCTCCAAAAACGCCAGCCGGATCGTCGTCTCCGGGTCAGGTTTCGCCTCCCACAGCCCGGAACCCAACAGCGCCACACCA
>NZ_DAOUBJ010000039.1:0-24241 GCF_034432735.1 Tepidiforma sp.
CTCCCCCGAGCGCCTCGCCGAAATCCAGCGCGGACTCGCCGGCGAAGCCTTCACCAGCGTCGGACGCTGGGGCGACACCATCTACGAGGTGCACTACGTTCCCCTGCGCGACACCGCCGGTCAGCAGGTCGGCCTCATGGCCGTCATCCTCGATATCACCGAGCGCGTCCGTGCCGCCCAAGCCGAAGCCCGTGCCGATAAGTTCCAATCCCTCTCCATCCTTGCCGGCGGCGTCGCTCACGACTTCAACAACCTCCTCGTCGCGATCCTCGGCAACGCCTCGCTCCTCCTCCTCGACCTTCCCGCGGAGAGCCCCGCCCGCCCCGCCATCGTCGAGATCGAAGCGGCCGCCCGCCGCCTCGCCGACCTCGCCCGCCAGATGCTCGCCTTCTCCGGCCGCGGCACCTTCCTGCGCGACCGCCTCGCCATCGACGACCTCGTCAGGGCCGTCGTCGGCCGCGAGGGGCTTCCGGTCACCATCCGGCTCGCGCTCGCGCCCGGCCTCCCCGAAGTCGAAGGTGATGCCGGCCAACTCCGTCTCGCCATCGGCGCACTCATCGATAACGCCGTCGAAGCCTCCCCACCCGGCGGCACCGTCACCGTCCGCACCCGCATCGTATCCGCCGGGCCCGAGGAGTTCGCGCGCGCCCATCCTGGTCCCCTGCCGCCTGGCGACTACCTCGTCGTCGAGGTCCGCGACGAAGGGCCCGGCATCCCCACCGACCTCCACGAGCGGATATTCGAACCGTTCTTCTCCACCCGCTTCACCGGCCGCGGGCTCGGCCTCGCCACCGTCTCCGGCATCGCTCGCGCCCACCGCGGGGCCGTCGTCGTCGACTCCGAACCCGGCAAAGGGAGCACCTTCCGCCTCTACCTGCCCCCCGTCGGCGAGCGGCCGCATCGTTCGTGACGAATTTCACACGGATTTCATCATCCACCGGGCCGGAGCCAGCGGCGCCGGGCGTATACTGGCGCGGGTAAAGGGGGCAGCTCCGGCATGCGCACCGTGTACCTCGTTACCCGCCACCCCGACGCCGCCCGTCTCGGCCCGGAACTCGAACGCGCCGGCTTCAACGCCCCCGTCATCTCCCCCGAGCGGCTCGCCTCCGACGATATCCAGAGCCGCATCGATGTCGCCGTCCTCGACTTTCGCGACATCCCCCCGGCCGCCTTCTCCATCATCGCCACCGCCTATGGCGAACACGGCGTCATCCTCATCGCCGTCGTCCCGCCCGAACTCCTCGACCGTATCTCCGTCGACCTCGCCGTCGACGACTTCGTCCTCCTCAGCGCCCCGCCCCAAGAGCTCGCCCGCCGCATCGAACGCGCGCTCTGGCGGAAGCACGGCGTCGACGCCGAAAACATCGTCCGCTGCGGCGCCCTCGAAATCGACCTGACCAATTACCGCGTCACCGTCGATGGCGAGCCCGTCGTCCTCACCTTCAAGGAATACGAACTCCTTCGCTTCCTCGCCATGAACGCAGGACGCGTTTTCACCCGCGAGCAGCTCCTCAATCGCGTCTGGGGCTACGACTACTTCGGCGGCGCGCGCACCGTCGATGTCCACATCCGGCGGATCCGCGCCAAGATCGAAATCCACGGCCACGCCTTCATCGAAACCGTTCGAAACGTCGGCTACCGCCTCGTCGCCGACGCCCGCAAGTCGCCCGGCAGCGAAAGCTGACCGCCCCCACCTCAGAGCGCCAGCGGCTCGTCACACTCCCTGCGGACGAGATCCTCGAACGTCTCTCGCCGCGCGACGAGACGTGCCGAGCCGTTCTCCCACAACACCTGGGGCACGCGCCCCAACGACACGTAGTTGGAGGACATCGCCGCACCGTACGCCCCCGCATCGTGGAGCACCACCAAATCTCCCGGCTCCGGCCGCGGCAGCTCGCGTGGCTGCAGCAACTCCTGATCGTCCCGCGTGAAGACATCGCCGCTCTCGCAGAGCGGCCCCGCCACCACGAACGGCTCGGGCTCGCGCCCCGCTCCCTTGCCGACGATCGAGATCCGGTGGTACGAGCCGTACATCGCCGGCCGGACAAGGTCGTTGAACCCCGCGTCGCACATGATGAACTGGTGGCCAGGGCCCTTCTCGTTCGTCCTCGTCGCCTTCACATCCGTCACCCGCGCCACCAGAATCGCCATCCCCGCCACCGGGTAGCGCCCCGGCTCGATTTCGATCCCGATCGGCCGCTCGGCCGCCGCACTCAGCTGCCGGACTCCCTCGCTCAGGATCGCGCCATACTCCGCCAGCGGATACGCCGGCGCCCCTGGCCGGTACGGGTGGGGAATGCCGCCCCCCAAGTTCACCGCCCTCGCCTCCGGGTAGTGCGGCACCAGGTGGGCGAAGAGCGCGATCAACTTCTTCATGTTCTCGTCGAACTCTCGAATCTGCGGCCCCGTCCCCACGTGCGCGTGGAGCGTCACCACCGGGAACCCCGCCTCGTCCGCCAGCCGCTTCACCGCCAGGTGGTCTTCGTACCAGATCCCGTGCTTCGACGAGGGCCCACCCGTGTCGCACGCCTGCACGTGGCCGTGGCCGAACCCGGGGTTGATCCGGATCGCAATCGGCCCCCGATAGCCCGCCTCCGCCAGCTCCCGGATCATCCCCGGCGAGCCCACGTTCGGCAGCACGCCCTCGGCGAGCACCACCTCCAGCGCGTTATCCCGGAACACATCTGCCGTGTACATCACCACCGGCGGTTCGTGGCCCATCGCGAAGCCCGCGGCCTTCGCCCGGAGCACCTCGTTCCCGCTCACCGCATCGATCCAGAGCCCGTGGCGGCGGGCCGTTTCCAGCACCGGACGCGCCGGGTTCGCCTTCACCGCATACCGGCAGTGCAGGCCGGGGCCGGCCGTCAGCGCCGCGAGCTCCGCGAACTTCCGGTCCATGATTGCCGCGTCGTAGAGATAGAACGGGGTGCCCACCGACTCGGCGAGCGCTTCGAGGGGGTACTGCGCAGGGTTCATACCGCCGAGTCTAGCAGCGGCTCGGCTCAGGCGCGTTTCGGCCCCCGCCGGCCCGGCTTCGGTGCCCCCTTCCCCGCCGCCAAGCGTGCGAGCCGCTTCCTCACCGCGTGCGGCTCCACCGTCAGCAGCCCCCGCCCCGTGACCCGCATCCGCCGTCGCCGGGCTTCCACCTTCCGGGCGCGCTCCTCCCAGCCCATCAGCCGTCCCCCGCCGGGCCGGGCGCCGGCTCCGCTTCGTGCTGCCGTTCGTGCAGGCGCGCGAGGTGCGCCTCCAAGTGTTCGATCTGCGCTCGGAGCTCGTCCATGCGCCGGTCGAGATCGTTCAACCGTTCCCATTCCGGGTCCGGCAGCCGCTGGATCGCCCCGTTCGAATCATCGTGATAGGCCACGATGTGCCCCGGCACGCCCACTACCGTCGCGTTCGGCGGGACATTCGTCACCACGACACTGCCCGCGCCGATGCGCACGTTCTCGCCAATCTCCACCGCGCCGATCACCTTCGCCCCCGCACCGATCGTCACCCGGTCGCGCAGCGTCGGGTGGCGCTTCACCCGTCGGGTGCTCGTCCCGCCCAACGTTACCCCCTGGTAGAGCGTCACATCGTCGCCGATCTCCGTCGTCTCCCCGATGACCACCCCCATGCCGTGGTCGATGAAGAATCGCCGGCCGATGCGCGCCCCCGGATGGATCTCGATCCCCGTGAAAAAGCGTGCCAGGTGCATGATGCCCCGGGGCAGCAGCGGAACCCCCCGCCGGTGGAGGGCGTGCGCCAGCCGGTGGGCCAGCCGCGCATGGAAGCCCGGGTAGAAAAGCACCACCTCCAGCGCCGACCGAGCCGCCGGGTCGCGCTCCATCGCCGCGCGGATGTCCTCCCGGATGTCCGCCAACAACCCCATGCCCTTCACCTTACGCGAAGGGCCCTCACCCCCGCTACGGGCGCCCTGCCCGGTTCAGGCTCTCCGCAGCGGCCAGCGCAGGCTCCTTCAGCCGGGCCGCCTCCAGCCGCTCCATCTGCATCTGCACGTTCAGCGGGTACACCCCCGTGAAGCAGGCGTTGCAGAGATCCTCCGGCGCCTGACCGGTCGCCCGATTCAACCCCTCCAGGCTCAGGAAGCCGAGCGAATCCGCCCCGATATGCGCGCGAATCTCCTCGATCGAATGGTTCGCCGCGATCAGCTCCGCTTTCGTCGCCATGTCCACCCCGAGGAAGCACGGCGAAACGATCGGCGGCGTCGTGATCCGCATATGGACTTCCTTCGCGCCCGCCCGCCGGAGGAGCTGCACCACGCGCGGCGTCGTCGTCCCCCGGACAATGCTGTCGTCCACCAGCACCACCCGCTTGCCGGCCAGCACATCGCTCAACGCGTTGAACTTCAGGCTCACGCCCGCCTCGCGAATCCGCTGGTCCGGCTGGATGAACGTCCGGCCGACGTAGCGGTTTTTCACCAACCCCTCCCGGTAAGGGATGCCCGAAGCCCGCGCGTAGCCGATCGCCGCTGGCGTCGCCGAATCCGGCACCCCGATCACCAAATCCGCCTCCACCGGGTGCTCGCGCGCCAAGGTCGCGCCCATCTCCTCCCGCGCCGGATACACGAGGCGGCCGCCGATGCGCGAATCGGGCCGCGCGAAATACGTGTACTCGAACGTACAAAGCGCCCGCTTCCGTGCGGGCGCCGTCGGGAAAAAGCTCGCTGGGCCGTTCGCATCGATGACGACCACTTCGCCCGGCTCGATTTCGCGCTCCATCGGCACGCCCAAGTGCTCCAACGCGCACGACTCCGAAGCGATCGCCCAGCCCCCGTTCAGCCGCCCGAGGCAGAGCGGCCGCACCCCCATCGGATCGCGCATCGCGAACAAGCGGTCGCGCGTCATCATCACCACGCTGTAGGCGCCCTCGATCCGGCGCATCACATAATGGAACCGCTCCTCCAACGTGCGGCCCGGCGCGATCGTGAAGAGGTGCGCGATCACCTCCGAATCGGCCGTCGATTCGAACACGATCCCCTGCGCCTCCAGGTCCTCGCGGAGGATGTCCACGTTCGTCAGATTGCCGTTGTGCGCCAGCGCGATCGGCTCGCCGGTCTCCCGGTCGTGCACCACGATCGGCTGCGCATTGCAAGCCAGCGAACCACCTGCCGTGCTGTACCGCGTGTGGCCAATGGCGATGTGGCCGCGCAGATAGGCGAGGTCTTCCTCGTCGAAGACCTGGGAGACGAGCCCCATCCCCGTGCGGAGGCTGAAGTCCTCCCCGTTGCTCGTAGCGATGCCGGCGCTTTCCTGGCCCCGGTGTTGGAGGGCATAGAGCCCATAGAACGTCAGCCTCGCGACATCGTCACCGGGGCTGTAGACCCCGAAGACGCCGCAGGCCTCGCGCGGATAATCGCTTTCCGGGAGCAATCCCCTCCGGCCTCCTTGCGGTGACGGCTACCCTCAGTATATCGGCCCGTGGCCGCGGGCGCCTCAGGGGCAGCGCGCCCGCCCCGCACCGGCGCCCCCCGGCCGCCAACCGAATCAGCCGCCGAGCCCGCCCCCGCCGCCCGCTCCCCGAAACCGGTGGCCCCCGGTACCGCCTACTCGCCCGTCGGCTCGATCAACCGGAACAACTCGCCCACCGAATGCGCGTGCTCTACGGGGTGGCGCAGCGGAAGCTCCGGGTGAATCTCGTAGACGTTTCGCCGGCCCTGTCGCCGGCGGGTCAGGTAGCCCGCCTCCACCAGGTCGGCCACGATCCGCTGGGCCGCCCGCTCCGTGATGCCCACCCGCTCAGCCACATCCCGCAGGCGAATGCCCGGGTCGTTCGCGATACAGAGCAGGACGTGTCCGTGGTTGGTGAGGAACGTCCAGCCCGGCTTCGCCATCGGCCCGTAGCGTAGCCATTGTCCGCTTCGCTGGGAAGCGGCGCCCCTACGCCGCCCGCCGCTGCTGCGTCGAACGGAGCTGTTCGCGCAGCAGCGCCGTCGCGGCCAGCGCCTCGATCGCCGCCTGCTTCTTCGCCGCGCGCCGCTTCGCTCGCCGCGCCAGCCGCGAACTTACCTCCGCGACAATCCCGAAGAAGGCCGCGCCCGACCACGCCAGCGGTGGTTCGAAAGCGCCCTGCCACCCCATGGCGAGGCAACCCGCGCCAGCCACCAGCGCCGGCGCACACACCGCCCAGCTCCAGAAATGCTTCATGCCTCGAATATCGGATGGCCACGCCCCCGGCAAAAGGGCTCAGCCGGCCAGCCCGGCCGCCCGCTCCGTCGCGTGCCTCCCCGCGATACGCCCGAACACGCAACCCCGGATCACCGACGTCGCCCCCGGGTAGTTGTGGTAGAACAGCTCGCCCATCGGTTCGCCCGCCGCGTACAGCCCCGGCATCGGCTTACCCCGAGTATCCAGCACCCGCGCCAGCGGATCGCACGCCAGCCCGCCGAAGGTGAACGTGATCCCGCCCGTCACCGGGATCGCGAGGTAGGGCGGCGCATCGATCGGCAGCGCCCAATTGCTCTTCGGCGGCCAAATGCCCACCGTCCGCTTGCCATCGAGCCGGTCCAGATCGTACTCGCCCGGCTGGATCGCCGCGTTGAACGCCGCCACCGTCTCGAGCAGCTGCTCCGCCGGCACGCCCATCTCCCGCGCCAGCCCCTCCAGCGTCGCCGCCTCCACCGGCGGGCCCACCGGCCGCCACGCCCGCGCGAACTCCTCCCGCTGGTACGCCTTCTGGTCGAAGATACACCACGCCTCGCCCCCAGCCTGCTCGATGATCTGCTTCGAAAACTTCACGTACGTGTGGTCGCGAAAATCCTCGCCCTCGTCCAGAAACCGCCGCCCTTCGCGATCCACGAAAATGCCCATCTGGTAGTTGTAGAGGGCCGTCACCCCGCACTCCATCCGGGGCGAACGCGCATCGAGCACCGCCGAATGGTAGTCGCCCCACTGGCCCGCTGGCCGCGCGCCCGCCGCGATGGCCATCGTCAGCCCCTCGCCCGTGTTGTAGCGGCTGCCCCGCAGGATGAGGCCATCGGCGAACCGACCCAGGTAGCGCACCCGCATCTCCACGTTCGCTTGGAAGCCGCCACAAGCGAGCACCGTCCCCCCGCGCGCCTCGATATCGACGATGCCCTCCGGCCCCCGCGCCCGGGCCCCCGCCACCGCCCCCGACGGGTGGAGCAGCAGGTCGATCGCCGCCGTCTCGTAGCTCACGATGCCGCCAAGGCCCTCCAGCCGCCGGTAGAGAAGGTCCACCAACCCCTGCCCGCCGGCCTTCGGGCTCCGGCGGTAGCCCGCCGTGTGCGGATAGCCCGGCTCCCATTCGAGCCCCAGCCCCGTCAGCCACTCGGCAGCCTCGCCCGCGTGCTCGCAGAGCGTCCGGACCAGCGCCGCATTCGCCCGCCCTCGCGAAATCCGCATCAGGTCGGCGAACATCTCGTCGACCGTGTAGCCCCGGGGCGCGAACCCGTCCGCCTCGTGCGGGAAGCGCATCTGCGCATCCGCGAAGCGGGTGTTCCCGCCGCGATGCTCGCGAGGTGCCTTCTCGATCAAGATCACGTGCGCACCCGCCTGGCGCGCCGTCACCGCCGCCGAGAGCCCGGCGATGCCGCCGCCCACGACGAGCACATCCGTCTCGTACCGTGCCGCTGCCCCCGGGGAGCCTGCTGCCGTCGGCATGCCCCGGACTCTACCCGCCGGCACGCCCGCCCGCCAACACCCCAGCGGCCCGCGACGGCGCCACCCGCCCCAACCTTCAACCCAACCGCCAACCTCGTACCATAGCCCCGTGAGCGACTTCGCCAACATCTTCCTCGCGCTCATCTTCGAGGCCGCGCCATTCCTCCTCGCCGGCGTCCTCGTCTCCGTTCTCGCGGGGCCACTGGTCGAGCGCCTGCTCGCCTCCGCCGCCCTCCGGAACCCCGTCGTGGCCGTCACCGCAGGCGCGAGCGCTGGTCTCGTCCTCCCCATGTGCGACTGCGGCAATCGCCCCCTCGCCCACCGGCTCGCCCTCGCCGGCCGCCGCCACTTCGCCCTTGCCTTCCTCGTCGCTGCCCCCGTCATCAACCCGATCGTCCTCGTCACCACCTGGCTCGCCTTTCGCGATCCCGGCCTCGTCATCCTCCGCATCGGGCTCACCGTCCTCGCCGCCATCGCCGTGGCAGCCGTCGTCTCCCGCCTTCGGGGCGAAATCGCGCTGCCGCTCGAAACCGCCGCCGCCCATTCCCACGGCAGCGGCCCCCGCGATTGGGCGCCACGAATCCTCGAGGAGTTCTTCGAACTCTTCCAATACCTCGCCATCGGCGCCGCCCTCGCCGCCGCCATCCAGGTCTTCGCCGACCAGGAGGAGTTCCTCGCCGCCAACGGGGTCTTCCTCTCCATCGCCGCCATGATGTTCCTCGCCTTCCTCCTCAGCATCTGTTCCAGCGTCGATGCCTTCGTCGTCGCCGGGCTCGGCGGCGCGATCGGCCTCGGCCCCGCACTCGGCTTCCTCGTCTTCGGGCCGCTCGTGAATCTCAAATCGGTCCCCATGTACCTCCGGCTCTTCTCCGGCCCAGCCGTCATCCTGCTCGTCCTCATCTGCGCGCAGGTCGCCTTCGCCGGCGCCGCCATCGCGGAGCTCCGCGCATGGTGAATCAGCTCGCCCGGGGGGGAGCTGCCGCGGCCTTCGCCGCCTTGCTCGCCTGGCGCCTCGCCGATGGCACCGCTCGGAACCTCGTCCAGGGCTGGTACGTCCCCATTCTCTGGAGCACCGCCCTCGTCCTTCTCGCGCTCGCCGCCATCGCCATCGCCACATCCCTCCGCCAACGGCACACCGAGCGGTTCCGCCTCCGGCCCGTCGGCCTCGTCGCCGCTGCCTTCATCGCCCTCCCCCTCCTGCTCGCGGCCCTCTTCCAACCCCGTCCCCTCGCCTCCACCAACCTCGACCTGGCGGCAACGGCCGCCCGCCAGTTCGGCACCTCCGCCGCCGCCGGCGACCCCGCCACCCGCAACCTCTACCAATGGGCCTACGAATTCGAAACCGCCGACCCGGCCGCCATCGCCGGCCTTCCCGTCGACGTCGTCGGGTTCGTCTACCGCGCCAGCGACGACCCCGCCGACCGCTTTCGCATCGCCCGCTTCGTCGTCGCTTGTTGCATCGCCGATGCCCAAGGATTCACCCTGCCCGTGCTCTGGAAGGACGCCAGCACGCTCGCCAACGACCGCTGGGTCCGCGTCACAGGTCGCGTCGGCACCGGCCCCGATGGCCAACCCATCGTCCTCGCCGCGAACGTAGACCCCATCGAGGCACCACAAAATCCGTACATTTATCCGTAACGAACGCCCCGCCCTGGCCGCACTGGCCGCCCTCACCGCCATCGTCCTCGGCATGCTGGCGGCCACCCTCCTGCTCGGCGATCAGCGCCAGATCCGCGTCGTCCTCGCCTCGCCCGTCGCCGATATCCCCGCACCTGTCACCTTGCGCGAAATCACGCTCACCTTCGACCGCGAACCCGCCCGCGAAACTGCCGAAGCCGCGCTCACCTTCGACCCGCCACTCGAAGGCACCATCCGCTGGCGCGGCCGGACACTCGTCTTCATCCCGGCCGGACCGCTCGCCCCCGGCCCCTACCGCCTGCGCCTCGGAGCCGGCCCGCTCGGCCGCAACGGCGAGCCCCTCCGCGAGCACTTCGAACACCGATTCACCATCCGCGAGCCCGGCATCGCGCTCGTTCGCACTGCCGCCGGGGGTGCCGGCGAAGAACTCGTCGAACTGCGCCCCGGCCAGGAGCCCCGCGTCCTCACCGTCGCCCCGCGCATCGTCGACTACGCCGTCTCGCCCGATGGCTCGCAGATCGCCATCGTCGCAGCCGACGCCAGCGGCCGGGGCAGCCTCGGGCTCATCGCCGTCGCCGATGGCGCAGCCCGCTCGCTCGTCTTCGACCCCGCCATCAACATCGGCGGAGTCGCGTGGTCGCCCGATGGCGCCACCCTCGCCGTCACCCGGCGCGACCGCCTCCCCGATGGCAGCGAGGGCGTCCCACGCGCGTGGCTGCTGCGGGTCGATGGCGAATTCGTCACCACGCTCGACCCCGAAGGCCTCCCCTCCCTCCTCCCCTCCTGGTCGCCCGATGGCCAACACCTCGCGTACGTCTCCCCGAGCGATGCCCGCCTCGTCCTCGTCAACATCGCCACCCAGGAACGACGCGACCTCGGCCAGCCGCGCTCCGGCAGCGCCGCATGGTCCCCCGATTCGCGCCTCCTCGCCTTCGAGAGCGTGCCCCGCAACACCGCCGGCGCCATCCCCCTCCAACCCGTACGCGTCCTCGCCCTCGATGGCTCCGCCGATCGCCTCCTCGGCCGCGAAGGCGAGGTTCGCTCCGCGCCGCGCTTCGTCGACAACGACACCTTGGCCAGCCTCCGACGCGTCATCGGCCCCCAGCGCAGCGGCACCGACCTCCTCTTCGAATCCGTGGCCGACGGCCGCCAGCTTCGCGCCATCTCCCTCGCCTCCGGAAGCGACCTCGTCCTCGAGTGGGACATCGCCCCCGACAGCGCGGCCATCGTCTATACCGTCCAGTCCGGCCAGGCGCTCGCCACGCTCACCCTTCGCCTCGCCGATGCCTCCCGCGAGCCGCTCCCCATCATCGGCCGCCTTCCACGCTGGCTCCCCTGACCGTTCCCTAGCCGCCGAGCAAGCGCGCCAGCTCTAGGAAATCGGCCGCATGGAGGTCGAACGCCGGGTCCGGGGCGAGGTCCACCTCCACGTTCGGCCCCGCCTCCGCCGGCCGTGGCACGAAGGCGGTCCGCAAGCCCGCCGCCTGCGCCGCCCGCAGGTCCGCCTTGTGCGCCGCGACCAGCATCACCTCGCCCGGCTGCAGCCCCAGCAGCCGCGCACCCGCCAGGTAAGCCTCGGCGCGCGGCTTGAAAGCGCCCAGCACATCCGCCCCGAGCACGCAGTCCCACGGTAGTCCGGCGCGCTTCGCCATGTTCACCAACAGCGCCACGTTTCCGTTCGAAAGGGTCGAAATCACGAACCGCTGCTTCAGCCGCCAGAGCCCCGGCACGCTGTCCGGCCACGGGTCCAGCCGATGCCAGACGCGGTTCAGGTCGGCACGCTCCTCCTCCGTCAGACCGGCGAGCCCGTACTCCGGCAGCAGCTCCTCGAGCTTCCGCCGGTGAATCTCGTCCGCCGTCATGAACGGCCACTCGCCCCGATTCACCCGCCCGATGCCCCCGATGTACCCCTCGTACCGCCAGGCGTCGGCGAAGGCGCCCCAATCGGCCGTCACCCCCAGCCGGGCGCCCACCGCCGCCAGCTCCCGTATCACCGACGACCGCCAGTCGACGACCGTCCCGAAAACATCGAAAACCAGCGCACGGATACCATCGCCTGCCATGCCGCCGAGTCTACCGGACCGTCAGCCACCCTGCCCGGCTACTCATCGGCAGCCGGCGATTCCCCCTCTGCCGTGGCTCCTTCCTCCGGAGAGCTCGCATCCGAAGCGTCCCCATCCGCGGTCACGTTCACGATCCGGACCGGCGGTGGTGGCGTCGGGGTCGCCCCCGCAGCCGAAACCCCATCGCTCGCGGCAACCCCGTGGATCCGGATCGGCGGGATCGGCGTCGGAGTCGGCAGCGAACGCTCCGGCTCCCTGGCGCCAGCCCCTGCGCTCGCCTCCACGGCCAACCCCTCCGTCCGGCCGGGCTGGCCACCGGCCAACAGCTCCACCAGCGGCGGCGGCGTGAACGGCGTGCCAACATCCAGCACGATCACCCGCTGCGGCAGCCGCGGCTCCACCTGCGGCCGGAACGGCCCCCACGACGAACGGTCGGTCAAGGAGAGCAGCACCAGGCCGCTGGCGCCGATTCCAAAGAGGAAGGCGGCGAGCAGGAGCGGGGCCTTTCCTGCCATGCCTTGCATCATGCGCGCTTTCCGCGGAAATGACCAGCCGGTAACGCGCCCGTAAACGCACCCCTAACCTCCACCACCCCGAGGCGCACACCGCCGAACCTGTTACGATCGGAGGCCGGGTCCATCCCCTGCCCCCGCGGAGAGGTGCTGGAGTGGACGATCAGGCACGCCTGGAAAGCGTGTGTACCGCAAGGTACCGTGGGTTCGAATCCCACCCTCTCCGCCATCTCCCGCCCCAGCTTGTGCCGCCTGCTTCCCTCCCGTAGAGTCCTTCGCCAAACCCGAAGGAGATTCGAGCATGCAAAGCCTGGAGGGCAAAGTCGCCGTCGTCACCGGCGCCGCCAGCGGCATCGGCCTCGCGCTCGCCACCCGCTTCGCCGAAGAAGGCGCCGCCGTCGTCCTCGCCGACATCGAAGCCGAGCCCCTCGCCATCGCCGAGGCCGGGCTGCGCCAACGCGGCGCCCGCACCCTCGCCGTCCGCACCGACGTCCTCTCCGATGCCGACGTCGAAGCCCTCGCCGAGGCCGCCTTTCGGACCTTCGGCGCCGTCCACATCCTCTGCAATAACGCCGGCGTCGCCGGCGGGGCCGGCCTTCCCATCTGGGAAACCCCCGAATCCGACTTCGCCTGGGTCTTCGGCGTCAACTTCTCCGGCGTCCTTCGCGGCATCCGCGCCTTCGTCCCGCGGATGATCGCCAGCGGCGAAGAGGGCCACATCGTGAATACCGCCTCCGCCGCCGGGCTCCTCACCGGCGCCGATCCCTACTCCATCTCCAAACACGCCGTCGTCTGCCTCACCGAGGGCCTTTACAAACAATTCAAACTCATGAACCTGCGCCTCTCCGCCTCCGTGCTCTGCCCCGGCTGGGTCAACACCAACATCCTCGACGCCGAGCGCAACCGCCCCGCCGAGTACGGCCCCCCACGCGATAGCTCCCAGCTCCCACCCCAGGCCCAGCAGGGTCGCGCCGTCGCCAAAACCCTCCTCCAGCAAGGATTCTCCCCCGCCGAGATCGCCGCCCAAGTCGTCGAAGCCATCAAGACCGATACCTTCTACATCTTCCCGATGCAGGAGTACATCTGGCAGGCCGTCGAACAGCGCTTCCGAGGCGTCATCGAACGCACCAACCCCGTCGCCACCGGCCCGCTCCGGTAAAGCGCCGGCACTGCCACCCCTTGCATGCGCCATAACACCTGAGCGACGATGCACGCCCATGCTGCCGCAGCCCCCGCCCGCGGTAGCCAACCGGGCTGTCCCGCTCCGCCGGGCCCTCCTCCTCGGGCTCGCGGTGGCCCTCGCGCTGCCCTTCACCATCGCCCGCGCCCAGGTCCACGAAATCCAGCCCGGCGAAACCCTCTCCGCCATCGCGCTCCGCTACGGTATCGCCGTCGAGGCCTTGGCCGCCGCCAACGGTATCGCCAACCCCGACCTGATCTTCGCTGGCCAGGTGCTCACCATCGCCGAATCCTCGCCCGCCATCCCGCCCCCTGGCGGCGCCATCGCCCCCCCGGCTGCGAGCCGCTACCTCGTCGAGCCCGGCGATACCCTCTCCGCGATCGCCCTCGCCCACGGCACCACCGCCGCCGCCATCGCCGCCGCCAACCACATCGACGACCACGACCGCATCTTCGCCGGCCAGCTCCTCAGCATCCCCCCGCCCGATCGCGCACCCGCCGCCGGCACCCTGGCCCGTCCCGCTATCGAAGCCCTGCTCCGCGATTCCGCGGCCCACTACGGAATCCCGCCCGCCATCCTCCTCGGCCTCGCCTGGCTCGAGAGCGGCTGGAACCAGCGTATGGTCAGCCCCGCCGGCGCCATTGGCATCATGCAGCTCATGCCCACGACTGCCGAATGGGGCCTCGAATACCTCGCGCCCGAGGCGACCGACTGGCGCAACGACCCGGCCCACAACATCCGCCTCGGCGCCGCCATCCTGCGCCACCTGCTCTGGCAGGCCGGCGGCGACCTCGAAATCGCCCTCGCCTACTACTACCAGGGCTGGTGGAGCATCGAGCAGTTCGGCATCTTCGACGAAACCGAGCAGTACATCGCCAACGTCCTCGCCATCGCCGCCGGATTCGAATGAGCGGAGCCGCCGGGCGCGCGGCACCCCGTCGCCACCTCACCGCCCACCTCCCTACCTCCCGTCCGCCAGCCCCCCGTAGGCCTCGGGGATGCGATCCGTCAGCACGTTCGTCCCTGGCGCCATATCCTTCCAGCGCGCCATCGCCGGGTTCACCTGCACGGCCATCGCCAGGCCGCTCCCGGCTGGCGAAATCGTCAGTGGCGCCCCGTTCGGCGCCGTGATCAGCGCCTGGCCCGGCCAGGCCGCCGCCGTGTACACCCGGTTCTCGTCGCTTCGCGCGCGGGCGATCCGCTCCGCCATCGGCTCGTCCTCGAACGACGTCCACGCCAAAAGCTCCGCCCCCTCGAGCATCAGGATACGCCCCACCTCGGGCACGTACCCTTCGTCGCCACAGAGAATGCCGACGCGCCCCGCCGGCGTCTCCACAACAGGCGGCAACGATTCCCCGGTCGCGATACCTCGCCCGTGCGAAGCCTGGTGCACCACCACCCCGCCCGGATGCACCAGCACCGCCAACTGCTCCCGGCGCCCATCGCCGACCGCCGCCCCGAACAGCACGCTCCCGCCGTGGGCCCTCACCAACGCCTCGAGCTCCGCCGCGGCCGCCTCCCACCCGTCCGGCGCCACCGCTCCCCCGATCACCACCAGATCCGCATCCTGCTCGCGCTGATCGAGGTACCGCGCCGCGAGGTCCGCACGGTCCACCACCGCCGGCGAGGGGACGACCGCCACCCGCCGACTCCACTGCGCCGGCACCACCGGCTCCCCCAAGAGCTGTATCGCCGGCACCCGCTCCGTCGGCTCAGTCAGCCGCCTGTAGAGCGCCGGCCGCCGCGCCGGCCGCTCCACCGCCATCGGTTCGATATCGAACACCACCACCGTCCCCCGATCCGCCGGCGCGCAAACGCGCGTCGCCCCCGTCGGATCGAAGACCGACGAGCGCCCCGCGTAGACAAGCGAGCTCCCCTCCGGACCGTACCGGTCCGCAGCCGCCACCCACACCCCGTTTTCGAACGCCCGCACCGGCACGAGATACTCGCACTGCGTCGTCGAAACGTCGGCCATCGTCCGCCCCCAAGCCACCCACGCCGTCAGGTCGAGGATGACCTCCGCCCCACCCACCGCCAGCGCCCGCGCCACCTCCGGTTGCCGCGCATCGGCGCAGATCAGAATGCCAAAGCGCGCGAACCCTGCGTCCCACGTCGGAAAAGTTCGGCCGCGGACGAACCAGCGTCCATCGAAATGCCAGAGGAAGCTCTTGTCGTACCGACCGCGAATCTCCCCGCGCGAATCGAACACCAGCCCACTGTTCGTGAGCGTCCCATCCGGGTGGGGCACGGCCAGCCCGGCGGCCAGCCAGTAGCCCCAGCGGCGACACCGCTCCGCCAACGTCGCCGTCACCTCCGAGAACGGCCGAACCCCCGGTCGCTCGTAGGGGCGCGCATCCCGCACGTAGTAGGCCGGGTAGGAGCACTCGGGCAGCCCCACCAACTGCGCCCCCTGCCGGCCCGCCTCGTCGAGCGCGGCGAGAATCGCCGTCCAGTTCTCCTCGGCCCGCTCGATCGGATGCGCCGGAATCTGGCAAAGCCCCACTCGGAACGACTGCATCGTGGCCTCCTCTCCCATATCCTACCGACAACGCGTCCCGTTCGATCCCGAACGAATCCCGCCCCGGGCTATCGCCCCCCAGCCAGAGAGCGCCGACCGCACCGCCGACGCCACACCCCGACCCGATCCGGCACAATAAAGCGCACATGCGCATCGCCATGGTCTCCGCCCATACCAGCCCGCTCGCGCCCCTCGGCGGTCGCGAGACCGGCGGCATGAACGTCTACGTGCTCGAACTCTCCCGCGAGCTCGCCGCCCTCGGCTGCAACGTCGACATCTTTACTCGGCTCGATGGCGACCTCCCCCGCGTCGAGCCCGTCGCCCCCGGCCTCCGCCTCGTTCGCATCGATGCCGGGCCCGCCGCCCCGATCGAAAAAGAGGCCATCGTCGCCCATCTTCCCGAATTCGTCCGAAACCTCTACACCTTCGCCTGTGCCGCCCCACCCTACGACCTCATCCACTCCCATTACTGGCAATCCGGTTGGGCCGGCACGATCCTCGCCCGCCGCCTCGCCCTGCCCCACGTCGTCATGTTCCACACCCTCGGCGAAGTCAAGAACCGCGCCCGGTTCGGCGAAGCCGAGCCCACCCTCCGCATCCGCCACGAGCGCACCATCGCCCGACGCGCCGACGCGATCGTCACCGCCAGCAACCACGAACGCCAACTCCTCGAACGCTACTACGGGGCCGACCCGGCGAAAATGCACACCGTCCCCTGCGGCATCGACCTCGAACGCTTCCGGCCCCTCCCTCGGAGCGAAGCGCGTGCCCGGCTTGGCCTCCCCGCGGATATTCCCATCCTCCTCTGGGTCGGGCGCGTCGAACGGCTCAAGGGCCTCGAAATCCTCCTCGACGCCGTCGCCGGCCTCGAACGCGCCGATGCCCGCCTCCTGATCGTCGGCGGCGACGACCGCGCCGCGCCCCTCCGCGCCGAGCTCGAGGCGCAGGCTCGGGCTCTCGGCATCGCCGACCGGATCACCTTCACCGGAGCCGTCGAGCACGCCAGCCTCCCCTGGTACTACAGCGCCGCCGATATCTGCGTCGTCCCCAGCTTCTACGAAAGCTTCGGGCTCGTCGCCGTCGAAGCCATGGCCTGCGGCACCCCCGTCGTCGCCTCCCGCGTCGGTGGCCTCACCTCCACCGTCATCGACGGCGTCACCGGCTACCTCATCCCCTGGCGCTGCCCCGAGCCTTTCTCGGAAAAGCTCGATGTCCTCCTCGCCAACCCCGAGCTTCGCGCCAACTTCGGCCGTGCCGCCCGCGCCAGCGTCGAACGCTTCCGCTGGAGCACCGTGGCGCGCCGCATCGCCGAAGTGTACGAAACCGCCTGCGAGCGCCGCGGCCGCCGCCCCGCACTCCCCCCAGCCGCCATCGCCGACCGCTGACCGCTCCCCTCCCACCCCCTGCGCTACCATGAGGAGGTGACACCCCGCGCCATCTTCTTCGACCTCGACGACACCCTCCTCGATACCTCCGGCGGCGTCCAAGAAGCCTGGAGATCCACCTGCGCCGCCTTCGCCCCCGAGCTCGGCATCGAACCCGAAGCCCTCGAACACACCATCCGCGACCAGCTCGTCGCCTTCTGGAAAGACGAAGCCGCTGTCGAACACTGGCGCACGCGGCTCCACGATGCCCGCCGCCACAACGTCGCCTCCGCCCTCGAGCGCCTCGGCCTCGACCCCACCGCCGCACCCCGGATCGCCGACCGCTACTGGGACGAACAAACCACGCGCATGCGCCTCTTCGACGATAGCCTCCCCACCCTCACCGCACTCCGCAGCGCAGGCTTCCGCCTCGGGCTCCTCACCAACGGCCCCGCCGAAATGCAACGCTGGAAGCTCGCTCGTTTCCCCATCGCCGAATACTTCGACGTCATCGTCATCGAAGGCGAATTCGGCCAAGGAAAGCCCCACCCGCGCGTCTTCCAGCACGCACTCGAGGCCGTTCGCGCCGCCCCCGAAGAAGCCTGGCACATCGGCGATAACCTCTACGCCGATATCGGCGGCGCCCGCCGCGCCGGCATCCACGCCGCCTGGATCCATCGCGACCGTCTCGAACTCCGCGACGACCTCACCGACATCCCCGACCGCGTCATCGCCCACCTCGCCGAACTCCACGAGCCCCTCGGCCTCGGGCAGGCGGAGCACCACGCGTGAACATCCTCGTCTTCGGCGCCACCGGCTACATCGGCAGCCACCTCGTGCCGATGCTCGCCGCCCGCGGCCACCACGTTCGCGCCGCCGGCCGCCGCCTCGAAGTCCTCGAAGCCCGGGCGTGGGAGGGCGTCGAACGCGTCGCCGCCGATGCGCTGCGTCCCGAGACGCTGCCCCCGGCCCTCCACGGCATCGACGTCGCCTACTACCTCGTCCACTCCATGGGCGCCGGCCGCGACTTCGCCCGCCTCGACGAAACGGCCGCCCGCAACTTCCGCGACGCAGCCGCGGCCGCCGGCCTCCAGCGCATCGTCTACCTCGGCGGTCCCCGCCCGCAGGGAGCCGTTTCCGAACACCTCGCCTCCCGCCTCGCCACCGGCGAAACGCTCCGCGCCGGCCCCGTCCCCGTCACCGAGCTGCGGGCACCCCTCATCGTCGGCCCCGGCTCCGCCGGCTTCGAAGTCATCCGCGACCTCGTCAACCACCTCCCCCTCATGATCACGCCGCGCTGGACCCGCAACCGCACCCGGCCCATCGCCCTCGACGACCTCCTCGGCTACCTCGTCGCCGTCCTCGACCATCCCGAAACGGCCGGCGGCACCTACGATGTCGCCGGCCCCGAAGAGCTCGCCTTTCGCGACCTCCTCGCCGGGTACGCCCGCGTCGTCGGCCGCCCCTTCCGCGCCATCGACGTGCCCTTCCTCACCCCCCGCCTCTCCTCCCTCTGGCTCGCCCTCGTCACCAGCGTGCCCCTCGCCGTCGCCCGACCCCTCGTCGAAGGCCTGAAGACCGACCTCCTCCCCGACGACCAGGCCATCCGCTCCCTCATCCCCATCCCGCTCCACACCTACGAACAAGCCGTCCGCCTCGCCCTCGAACGCGAACAGCGCGAGCCCCTCCCCGCCCGCTGGGCCGAAGGCGCGCTCGCCTTCCGCGGCTACAACCCCGAAACATCCTTCTACGCCAAAGGCGAAAGCTGCACCGTCCCGGTCGAAGCCCCAGCTGCCGTCACCTGGGAGGTCGTCCAGAGCATCGGCGGCCAAAACGGCTACTACTACGCCGATCCGCTCTGGTGGCTCCGCGGCCAGTTCGACCGGCTCATCGGGGGCGTCGGCCTCCGCCGCGGACGCCGCCACCCCACCGACCTCCGCGTCGGCGATGCCCTCGACTTCTGGCGCGTCGCCGCGCTCGAGCCCGGCCGCCAGCTCACCCTCGTCGCCGAAATGCGCCTCCCTGGCTCCGCCGTCCTCGAGTTCACCGTCCGCCCGCTCGAATCCGGCCGTTCCGAGCTCACCACCACCTCCCGGTTCCACCCAAACGGCATCTGGGGGCTGCTCTACTGGTACGCCCTCGCCCCGGCCCATTTCTTCATCTTCCGGCGCATGCCCCGCCGCATGGCTCGCCGCGCCGAAGAGCTCGCGCGCCGCCAAAGCGCAGGGTCGCCCACCACCCCGTCCTGAGCCGACCGGCGCCAGCAGCTGTCGCCCCAGCTCGCTACCCTCCCCGCGCACCAAAAGGTGCATCCAGTCGGGAGGGTCCCATGCGTCAGCGACTCTTCATCGTCGCCAGCGCGATCGCCGGCACCGCCCAGATCCTGCTCACCATCCTCGGCTTCCCGATCTGGCTCGGCGTGCTCGTCTGGCTCGTACGCGGCGGCAACCTGCTCGCGGTTGCCCTCTGGTTCCCCTCGGCGCCGCGGCCGTCACCCTGCTCAGCGGCATCGTCCTGCTGCCGTTCGCACTCCTCGCCCTCGGCATCGCGGCGCTCACCGGGCGCACCGATGAAGCGCGCGACACCTCGGCGCACGACGACCGCTGGACGCCGCTACCGCCTCGCGTCCGAGCCCCGGAACGGCGCCCCGATAACCGGCGCGATCAAGCAAACGTTCGCCGCCCCCGCCGCGATCGGCACCAGCCCGATGATCGCGATCACCCAGCCCGCCGGGCCGCCCACCACCAGGCCGACCACGATCAGCACGATCCCCAACACCACCCGCAGCAACCGCCCCGCCGTCGAACCCATGAACTTCGCCAGTGCCATCGGAATCCCTCCTCTCCCGGCACCGTAGGCGCGCCGGGGATGTCCTTCGCTTTCCAATACGAAGCCTGCCCCGCCACGGATCACGCCGTCAACGGCCGCCTGGGCCTTCGATCGCGGCCTCACCGGACATTCGACAGCCAACGAAAAATTCGGTAACCTGCTCCCGTGGACGAACGCCTCAACCCCGCCGAACGCATCATCCGGCGATTCGGCGGCCAAAGCGCCCTCGCCGCCCTCCTCGGCAGGCGCCAGAGCACCGTCCAACACTGGGCGAAGACAGGCCGCATCCCTGCCCAATGGCACCGCGTCCTCATGTCGCTCGCCCGCCAGCGAGGTGTCATCCTGGAACCCAAAGACTTCGTCCAGCCCCAGCCCCAACCCATCGCGCCCGCGAGCGGCAAGCTCGGCGTCCTCCTCGTCGGCCTCGGTGCCGTCGCCACCACCTTCATCGCCGGCGTCGAAAACGCCCGCTCCCGCGGCGCCCTCCCCATCGGCTCCCTCACCCAGATGGGCACCATCCGCCTCGGCAAGCGGACCGAAAAACGCTCTCCCCTCATCCGCGAATTCGTCCCCCTCGCCAGCCTCGACGACCTCGTCTTCGCCGCCTGGGACCCGATCCCCGACAACGCCTACGAAGCCGCCCTCAAGGCCGGCGTCCTCGACCGCCACGAGCACCTCGACCCGATCGCCGATTTCCTCCGCAGCATCGAACCGATGCCAGCCGTCTTCGACCAGCGCTACGTCAAGCGCCTCCACGGCACCAACATCAAGTCCGCCCCCACCAAAATGGCCCTCGCCGAAGCCATCCGCCAGGACATCCGCGACTTCAAAGCCCGCACCGGCTGCGACCGCCTCGTCATGATCTGGTGCGCCTCCACCGAAGTCTTCATGGAGCAGTCCGCCGAGCACGCCAACCTCGAAGCCTTCGAAGCCGCCCTCGAGGCCAACTCCGATGCCATCGCCCCCTCCATGATCTACGGCTACGCCGCCATCATGGAGGGCGTCCCCTTCGCCAACGGCGCCCCCAACCTCACCGTCGACATCCCCGCCCTCGTCAAGCTCGCCAACGACCGCGGCGTCCCTATCGGCGGCAAAGACTTCAAAACCGGCCAAACCCTCGTCAAGACCGTCATCGCCCCCATGCTCAAAGCGCGCATGCTCGGCGTCGCCGGCTGGTACTCCACCAACATCCTCGGCAACCGCGACGGCGAAGTCCTCGACGACCCCGAGAGCTTCAAAACCAAAGAAGAATCCAAGCTCGGCGTCCTCGAATACATCCTCCAGCCCGAGCTCTACCCCCAGCTCTACGGCAACATCTACCACAAAGTCCGCATCAACTATTACCCGCCCCGCGGCGACAACAAAGAAGGCTGGGACAACATCGATATCTTCGGGTGGCTCGGCTACCCGATGCAGATCAAGATCGACTTCCTCTGCCGCGATTCCATCCTCGCCGCACCCCTCGTCCTCGACCTTGCCCTCTTCTTCGACCTCGCCCAGCGAGCCGGCATGAAGGGCATCCAAGAGTGGCTCAGCTTCTACTTCAAGAGCCCCCAGCACGCCCCCACCGTCTACCCCGAGCACGACCTCTTCATCCAGCAGACCAAGCTCAAGAACACCCTCCGCTGGCTCATGGGCGAAGAACAGATCACCCACCTCGGCCTCGAATACTACGAAGACGCGTAGCCACCACCCCGCACCACACCCAAGGGCCCCAGCGCACGCCGGGGCCCTTCGCGCATAATCGACCTATGGCCCCCTCCACCTCCCTGCGCGACCTCGCCGGGAACACCCCGATCGTCGAGCTCCGCAGCCTCTCCCCGCGCCCCAGCGTCCGCCTCTTCGCCAAACTCGAAGGCCAAAACCCCACCGGCTCCATCAAAGACCGCATCGTCCTCCGCATCCTCGAGGCCTCCCGCCGCGAAGGTCGCCTCGCCCCCGGCCAACCCATCATCGAAGCCTCCACCGGCAACACCGGCGTCGCCCTCGCCCTCTGGGGTCGCCTCCTTGGCCACCCCGTCGAAGTCTGCGTCCCCGAATCCGTTTACCCCGAGATCGAACAGCTCCTCGCCGTCTACGGCGCACGCGTCCGCCGCATCCCGCGCCAGGCCGGCATCAAGTCTGCTCGCGAAGCCGCCCGCGCCATCGCCGCCCAAACCGGCGCCTGCTACTTCGGTCAGTTCGACAGCGAAGAAAACGTCCGCACCCACGAAACCTGGACAGCCGGCGAAATCCTCGCCGACATGGCAGCCGTCGGCGGCGTCGATGTCGTCGTCGCCGGGATCGGCACCGGTGGCACCGTCACCGGCGTCGGCCGCCGCCTCAAAGAAGCCAACCCCGCCTGCCAGGTCCTCGGCGTCGAACCGCGCCTCGGCGTCCACGTCCAGGGGCTCAAATCGCTCGACGACGGCTTCATCCCCCCCATCCTCGACGAAGCCGTCCTCGATGGCCGTATCCTCGTCGGCAACCGCCACGCCTTCTCCCACGCCCGCCGCGCCATGCTCGCCGAAGGCATCTTCGGCGGCATCTCCAGCGGCGCCGTCCTCCATGCCGCCATGCGCGCCGCCAGCCGCCTCCAGCGCGGCAACATCCTCTGCATCTTCGCGGATGGCGGCTGGAAATACCTCGGCACCGACCTCTGGACGGCCGACGGCCAAGACGCCCCCAACACCCCCGACGATGACCCCCTCGACGACATCCTCTGGTGGTAGCCGCCCCGGGCCCTACGCCCCCCGCTCCCCCACCCCGCCCGGCGCTCGTCGCAGCAGCAGCCCCACCCGCGGCACCGGCGGCACCAAGAACGGCCCCACATTCACCAGGTCGATCGCATCGTAGCCCGCCTCGCTGAACGTCGCCGCCAGGCGCCCCCAGCCCCGTAACTCCACCGTCGGGCACCCAGCCGCCACCACGCGCCCGTGCAGCCGGTTCAAAAGCGGGTTCACCACCGGCGCGATCTCCAGCAGCAGCCCGCGCCCGCCCGGCGCCAACACCCGCGCCACCTCCCGCGCGAACCCGTGCACCACATCGTCATCGAACCGCCGGATGAAGTAGAAGCTCGTCACACAGTCGAACGCCCCGTCCGCAAAGGGCAGCCGCTCCGGCCAGCCCACCAAATCCACCGGGCCCGGCCCCTGCACGATATCCATACAGATCGGCGGCTCCTCACAGCCGGCCCGCGCCGCCAGCAGGTGGGCGTAACTCCCCGTCCCACAGCCGATATCCAGATACCGCTTGCCCGGCCCCAGCTCCAGCAGCTCGATCACTCGCCCCGCTCGGGGGGTCAGCAGCGCCTGCCCCGCCTGCGAGCCCACCGCCCGCGCCAGCCAGCGCCAGCGCCCCGAGAGCCAGCGCTCCCGCGCCGCGATCACCGCCCGCCGCCGGCGCATCATAGCCGGTACACCATCCGCGCCCGCACGCTGTCTGCCTCCCCCAGAAACCGCGCCGCCGCACGCGCCTGCTCCGCCAGCCCCGCCGCCCCGCCCCGCCGCGCCAGCGCAGCCGCCTCCGCATCGCGCTCCAACACCTCCGCCAGCGCCGCCAACGCCTCCGCCAGCGCCTCCCGCGGCTGCCACGCCAGCTCCAGCTTCTCGCGGTCCTCCGCGTCCTCGGCAACCTCATCGTAGAACGTCGTCAGCGGGCCCATACGCACCCCGAGCTCCTGCAGCCGCTCGGCGAGGGCGATCAGCGGGTGCACCGCGCCGAAGCCACGCATCGCCGCGAACGAGCAGAACGCCGCCAGCGCAGCGCCATCGCCCGGCGGCACGAACCGCCCAGGCGCACCCTCGACCTCCACCGTCAGCCGCATCCCCCCCGAGCGTACGACTCCCCGCCCCAACGGGCGACGGTCAACGCGCGCGTTGGCGCTCGCGCGCCCGCAGCTCCTCCTCCGCCCGCGCCGCCACCCGACCCAACACCCCAGCCAACACCGCCGCCGAATCCTCGTCCAGCTCGCCGGTAAAATACTGGCGCACCCCCCGCAGGTGAAGCGGCGCCGCATCGCGCAGCCGCTCCCACCCCGCCGGGCTGAGCTCGACCCACCGCCCGCGTCGGTCCCGGACATCGGGCGACCGCGTCACGAGCCCCGCAGCGGCCATCCTGTCCACCAACCGCGTCAGCCCGCTCTTGCTGATCAACACCCGCCGCGCAAGCTCGGTCATCCGCAGCCGGTGCCCCTCCGCCTCCTCCAGCTGAACCAGCACATCGTACCAGGCCAACGGCAGCCCCTTCGCCCGCACCAGATCGTCCTCGAGCAGCGTCGTCACCCGCGCGTGCGCCTCGAGAAACGAACGCCACGCGCGCATCGGGAGGCTCGCCATGCTGGCCAATCATCCAATCGATGGATCCACGAGGCAACCCTTCCGCTCACACCGCCCGCCACCACCGGCACCCCCCCATGGCCCGGCCATCACCACCCTTCGCCCCTGCCGCCGTCGCCGCCAACCCCCGCCCGCGGAGCCAACCGCAGCGCGCCAACCAACCCAGAATCCACTACCATCCCGCCTATGCAGCCAAGCC
>NZ_DAOUBJ010000040.1:0-16925 GCF_034432735.1 Tepidiforma sp.
GGCGCCCCGGCCCAGCGACTGCCCGCTGCCCCGCCGGTCGAAACACTGCCCGCCGCCCCCTCGAACTCCGGCGCCCCGGCGCCACTCGCCGCCCAACCCCCCGGAGACCAACCCCCGAATCCCGCCGAACCCACCACCGTCACACCCCCGAACAACACCCGCGCTGACGCGCCCGCGCCGCCCACCACCACCCAGACCGAGCCCATCCTCCCGCCTGCCGCCGGCGCAGCGACAGATGCCCACCCCGGCCAACCCACCCAATCGGTCGCAGCCCCCCAACCCACCGAGCCCGACAACCCCGCCGCGCCTGGCCAGCCCGCCCAAACCGGAGCACCCCCGCTCCCCGCCGACATCGCCGAGCAGCCATCCCCCCAAGGCGTGGTCCGCCCCGTCGGGAACGCCAAAGCAGAGCCCGAAACCCAGCAACGCCCCGTGCCCGCCACCCAAGAGCATCGGCCCCTCCCCCGCGCCGCCGAGCCCGCCATCCAGCACGCCGCGCCCAACTCCGCCGTCGCACAACTCCGCGAATCCGCCCCGGCTCCGAGCGCATCCGCCCCCCAGCCCACCCCACCCGCCCCCGAGCCCGCCCCGCAGGCCATCCAGAACCTCGATGCCCTCGCCACCACCGTCATCGAGCGCGTCGAATCCGGGGGCGGCGAAGCCCGCATCCACCTCGAGCCCGCCGGGCTCGGTGAAATCACCATCCACCTCCACGCCCGCCACGACGCCGTCCATCTCGACGTCCACGCCGAAACCCCCGAGGCCGTCCAGCTCCTCCGCGACGCCGCCACCGACCTCTCCTCACTCCTCGGACAGCGCGGACTCAACCTCGCCGGCCTCGATATCGGCCTCGGCTCACGGTCCGGCGGCGGGGGCAGCCCCTGGGCATCCGATACCGCCCCTCGCCCGCAAGCAGCGCCCGGCCAATTCGCCGCCCTCCTCGGCATCGACGACCCCGCCGCCCTCGCCCGCGAACAGCGGCTCCGCGCCGCCTACAACCCCGATGGCTCGCTCCTCTACCGCATCTAAAAGGTAAGCGCCATGGCAGGACTGCAAATCGACCCCATCACCGGCCTCAAAAACGCCACCTACGCCCCATCGACCGGCACCCCCAACAACGAGCTCAGCCAGGTCGACTTCATGAAACTCATCATCGCCCAAATGCGGAACCAAAACCCCCTCGAACCCCAAAAAGACTCCGACTGGATGGCGCAAATGGCACAGTTCGAAGCCCTCAACCAGATGCGCGCCGTCGCCACCGGAATCAAAGCCCTCCAAGGGCTCAGCGAACTCACCAGCGCCGCCGGCCTCATCGGCAAAACCATCACCGGCAAACAAGTCGACGCCATCGCCATCACCCGCGACATGGTCGCCCGCGAAAAATACGGCCGCCCCTTCGCCCAGCTCACCTCCTTCGAGCGCATCGCCGTCAACGAAGACCAACGCGTCGTCGCCGCCGCTGCCGACCTCCCCAACGCCGGCCGAGAAATCACCGGCACCGTCCAAAAAGTCGTCATGGATAGCTCCGGTATCCCCTTCCTCCTCATCGACGGCAAAGTCGTCGACCTCTTCACCGTCAGCCAGGTGCAACAGCCATGATCGACCGCACCGCCCCTATCGGCCCCGAATCGGCGAGGCCCACCCCCACGTCGCGCGCACCGCAAACCCCCGCCGCCCAATTCGGCGACCTGCTCCAGCGCGCCAGCACCCGCCTCTCCCTCTCCAACCACGCCGCCAAGCGCATCGAACGCCGCGACCTCGCCCTCGATGCCCCAAAGCTCCAACGCCTCGATGCCGCCATCGACCGCGCCGCCAGCAAAGGCGCACGCAGCACCGTCGTCATGCTCGACAACCTCGCCGTCATCGTCGATGTCCCCGGCCGAACCGTCGTCACCGCCCTCGACACCACCACCCGAAAGGAGAACGTCTTCACCAACATCGATTCCGTCGTCATCGCCTAGCCGAACCGGGCCGGTCCGCTCGTCGGAGGCCCGATCCACACCGCCACCCCAACACCACCAGCGAAAGGATCGCCTACCACCATGATGCGAGCACTCTTCTCCGCCATCTCCGGCATGAAAAACCACATGGCCTTCATGGACGTCGTCGGCAACAACATCGCCAACGTCAACACCATCGCCTTCAAATCCTCCCGCGTCACCTTCCAAGACATCCTCGGCCAGACCGTCCGGGGCGCCAGCAGCCCCCAAGCCGGTCGCGGCGGCTCCAACCCAGCCCAAATTGGCCTCGGCATGCAGCTCGGCGGCATCGACAACATCATGACCCAGGGCTCCCTCCAGAGCACCGGCAAACTCACCGACTTCGCCATCCAGGGCGACGGCTTCTTCGTCGTCTCCGATGGCACCCGCAACTACTACACCCGAGACGGCGCCTTCGACATCGATGTCGCCGGCAACCTCGTCAACCCCAACACCGGCCTCAAAGTCATGGGCTGGAAAGCCGACCCCAGCGGCCTCGTCGACCCCGAAGGGCCACTCCAGCCACTCTCCATCCCCTTCGGCACCCGCATCAGCGCCCGCGCCACCAGCAACGTCGTCATGGCCGGCAACCTCGACGCCGGAACCCCCACCTACAGCGCCGGCCCACCCCCTACTGGCCTCGTCGGCTCCACCCTCACCGTCTACGACTCCCTCGGCAACGCAATTACCCTCAAACTCGAATTCCGAAAAAACGCCAGCCCCAACACCTGGGACGTCTTCGCCTACTACGACGACGACGGCAACAACAGCACCGCCGACGTCCAAGTCACCCCGACGCCCGGCCAGCTCGTCTTCGACGCCGCAACCGGCGCCCTCCAGACCCCCGCCAACGGCCTCCTCAACTTCTCCCTCGGCACCCTGCCCAGCGACGCCCAAACCCCGCTCGCCTTCGATATCGACTTCGCCACACTCACCCAGTTCGCCGGCCAGAGCCAGCTCAACATCTCCAGCCAGGACGGCGCACCAGCCGGCGCCCTCGTCTCCTTCGCCGTCGGGTCCACCGGCGAAATCACCGGCATCTACTCCAACGGCGCCAACCAGATCATCGGCCAGCTCGCCCTCGCCAGCTTCGTCAACCCCGGTGGCCTCCAGCGCCAAGGCCAAAACCTCTGGGCGCCCAGTGCCAACTCCGGCGAACCCATCATCGGCGCACCCAACACCAACGGACGCGGCTCCGTCAGCACTGGCACCCTCGAATCCTCCAACGTCGACCTCGCCCAACAGTTCACCAACGTCATCCTCGCCCAGCGCGGCTTCCAGTCATCCTCCCGCGTCATCACCGCCGGCGACCAGATGCTGCAAGACCTCGTCAACATCATCCGCTAACCCTCGCTCCGGCTGGGGGCGGCTCGCCCGCCCCCAGCCCACCCCCTCCACCATGCAGCGCACCACCCTCGGCCGCGTCAACCGAATCGCCAGCCTCGCCGTCCTCCCGGTCATGCTCCTGGCGATACTCGCGTTTTCCCGGCAAGCCCAGCGCCAATCCACCGCCACACCCCCCACCGAAGGGCTCCTCGTCGTCGCCGGGCTCCGCACCGACCAGCTCACCCTCCTCGACCTCGCCCGCCAAACCTCCGCCTCCCTCGCCCTCCCCGCAGCACCACACGAACTCGCCACCATCCAAAACCGCCTCTACGTCACCCTCACCCGTGCCGACCTCCTCGCCGAAATCGACCCCCACGCACCCGGCTTGCTCCGCCTCCTCTCCCTCGACGGACGCCCCCACGGCCTCGCCGCCTCCCCGTCCGGCCCCGTCCTCTACATCACCCTCGGCGATGCCAACGCCCTCGTCGCACTCGACGCAGCCTCCCTCCGCGAACTCGACCGCTGGCCCACCGGCCAAACCCCACACGCCGTGGCCATCGCCCAAGGCATCCCCCACCTCGCCGCAGCCCGCGCCGACCGCGTCGAAACCGTCCGTCCCACCGGCGGGACCTCCGCCCCTGCCGGCCGCCTACCCGAAACCATCGCCGCCCTCCCCGATGCCGTCGTCGCAGCCAGTTACCTCGACGGAAACCTCCACATCTACCACCCCGTCACCCTCCAACCGAACGCCACCCTCCACCTCGGCGGCGGACCCGTCCGCGTCATCCCCCTCGACCACCACACCGTCGCCGTCGCCCTCCAGCAAGCCGACCGAGTTGCCATCGTCGACCTCGCCGCAGCGAAAATCGTCCGCCTCCTCGACGTCCCCGCCCGCCCCGACGGCCTCTGTCTTTCCCCATCCGGCGCCTACCTCGCAGTCGCATCCAACGGCGATAGCAGCGTGACCGTCTTCCAAACCAGCCATTGGCGCATCGCCGCCCGCCTCCAAGTGCCCCAGGGGCCCGGTGCCTGCCTCTGGCTCCCGGGTTGACCGGGCACCTCTCGCCGCCGCACCATGAACGAACCTCCGCGTGCGGTGATGGGCATGCTCGTCGGCCAGCGCTGTCGCCTCGGTGGCCGCTTCACCCGTTGCAACGACACCGCCGAAGATACCTGCCAGTACTGCGGCAAACCCTTCTGCGCACGCCACACCTACTACCGCCAAGACCACGAAGCCGTCTGCACCGCCCCCCGCTGCCGCGCCAAGCGCGACGACCTCGTCGCCTACCAGGCGTACCGCCGCAGCGTCGCCGCCCGGAACCAGGCAGGCCTCTGCGGCATCGAAGGCTGCACCCCACACCCGAGCCACGAGTGCTCCCTCTGCCGCGGCCACTTCTGCCATCTCCACGTCCGCCAACGCATGTACCCCTTCCGCCAAGGCTGGGTCACCATCGAACGCCCCGCCTCCGTCTGCGCCCACTGCTGGCAGCGGCGAAAAATCTGGCGCGGCGCCTGAACTCGGACCAGCCCCACTCCCGTGCTACCATCGACCTCGGAATGGCGCTCCGCCCTGGCCCAACGCCCGTCATCGATGGCCCCGAACATGAGCCCGCCGGCCTGCCCGCGCCCGACGAAATCATCGTCCGCATGCGCCAAGCCATCGCGTCCGGCCAGCACTGGTTCGAAGCCCTCCTGGATGCCGTCGGCCGCTGGCGCCTCCCCGAAGAGGTCGTCGACGGCCGACACTATCGCTACCTCATCGCCAACGAAGCCTTCGATTGGCTCCTCCTCGCCGAGCGCCTCCTCGATGCCGCCGCCGACCTCGTACCCCCCGCCGAGCGAGAAGCCCTCCTCTGGAGCAACCGCTGGCCCGAAGACCTCGAAATCGACGACGCCGAATTCGCCCGCCGCATCGGCCCCGCCAAATACAGCGCCCACCTCAACTACCTCTACGGCATCCTCGTCGAAGAAGCCCTCCAGCTCGCCGTCGAAGAAGAGATCCACAAAGAAATCCGCGCCCGCGTTTGGGGGTTCGACCAGCGAGTCGACGAAACCATGTACCAACGCATCTACGGCAAAACGCGCGACGAACTCCTCGCCCTCCACTACCAAGAAACCGGCACCATCATGCGCGGCCACGTCTCCCTCGGCGATTGGAAAGCCTTCACCTACTGGCTCTTCAAACACCGCCTCAAATCGCAGGATCGCGCCCGGATCGCAAGCGACACCCGCAAAGGCCTCGCCCAGCTCACCCGCATGGAGCACGCCGTGCGCGACCGACGCCACGGCGCACCCCTCGACGACGCCATCTTCGCCGCTCGCTACACCGCCTAGCGCCCCTTCCACTCCGGCGGCCGCTTCTCCGCGAACGCCCGCGGCCCCTCGATCGCGTCCTCGCTCGCGCGCCGGCGCACCTCCCACTCGTACCGCTGCGCACCCGCCTCCTCCACGCTCAAGTGCAGCCCCCGCATCGCCGCCTCCTTCGTCGCCCGAACCGAGAGCGGCGCGCACCGCAAAATATCCTCCACCCAACGCTCGACCGCCCCATCGAGCTCATGGAGCGGCACCACCTCGTTCACCAGCCCAAGCTCCGCAGCCCGGTGTGCCGGAATATGCCGCCCCGTCAACATGTACCCCATCGCGATTTTCAAGGGCAGCTGCCGTGGAAGCCGATGCACCCCCAACGCCCCCGCAATCAGCCCCCGCCGCGGCTCCGGCAACCCCAGTTCCGCATGCTCGGCCGCAACGATGATGTCGCACGCCAGCGCCATCTCCAGGCCGCCGCCCAGCGCAAATCCGTTCACCCGGGCAATGATCGGCTTGAACAGATCGAACCGATTCGTAATCCCACCGAATCCCCCCGGCGGCCACGACAGGCTCGGCCGCTCCTCCTTCGGGAGCCGCGAAACCTCCGCCGTGTACTTCAAATCGTTCCCCGCCGAAAACGCGCGTTCCCCCTCCCCTGTCAGCACCGCCACCCACGCGTCGTCGTCCCCCGCGAACCGGTCCCACGCCTCGTTCAGCTCCCAGCTCGCCGGCGGATGGAGCGCATTCATCACCTCCGGCCGCGTGATCGTGATCGTCACCACGTGCCCCTTCTTCTCGTAACGGCAAAACTCCACCGACTGTCCCTCCAGGTCTCGTGCCCGCCATTCTGGCCGCTACCCCTGCCGCTGGCAAAGGGCACCCCGGCAACGGCGCCCTCAGCCCGCCTCCCCCTCGTCCGCCCCCACCCGCTCCTCGGAGCGCTCCCTGCCAACCGGCTCGCCCACACGCCGCTCCACCACCTCCAGCACCCACGCAGCCACCACCAGCGCTAGCCCCCCGCCAGTCACGATCGCCCCATTCCTCGTACCTGCCGAAAAGGCAGCCTGCACCACCGCCCGAAGGTCCGCCATGAACGGATCGTCACCCCCCAACTGCCCCACCAAACCCCAGGCTGCGAAGCTCAGCGCCGCACCGCCCACACCGCCCAACGCCATCGCCGCGGCCGGAGCCCGCATCCGACTCCAGCCCGTCGACATCGCCCCGAGGAGCGCCGCCAACACCGCCGCCAGCCCCGCCAACACCACGGCCGCCGCTCCCGCCCGTTCGTGCGTCCCGCGCGAAAGTTGCCCTGCCGCCAGCTCCAACAGACCCTCCAACGACAGCCGGTCGATCGCCTGGTCCCCCGTCCGATCGAACACACCCAGCCCCTCCGCGTACACCAATGCCGCCGAGCGGTCGAGCAGCAGGCCCCGAAGCTCGGCCGCATCACCAGCGCGCACCTCATCCGCCCCCACCACAATCGGAAGCGGATACCCCGGCAGCTCCAGCGGCCCCTCCGACCGAACCGCCTCCGCCCGCAACGCCTCCCCGTTCTCCGCGAGAAACACATCGATGTCCGTCAAGCTCGCCACCACCGACCGGAGCATCGGAAGGGCCGTCGCCTCCGCCGTCACCTGCCAGACGCTCACCGCCAGCACGAGCCCGAATGTCGCCAGTGCCAACGCCACCGCCACCAACGACCTCCGCCCGTCCCGCGACCCCGCCACCTCCGCGTACAACCGCTCGCGGGTCGAGAGCCCGCCCTCCGCCTCCAACTCGAACCGATCGCTCACACCAGTCGCACCACGATCGTGCCCGCCAGCCGGTCGTGCAACGTCCGCCGGTGGCGGTCGAAAGCAGCCCACAGAATGCCCGCTGCCGCAAGCACGAACGCCACGCCGAGCGCCAGGCCCGCGAGCAACGCCGACTCCCGCAACGCGTACGCCGCCACCACCCCGATGCCCGCCAACAACACGTAGAAAAGCTGCCCGATCACCCGCGCCATCGCCCCCAACACACCCAGAGGACGCCCATCCGAGCGAACCACCATCAGCTGCATCACCGCCGCACCGACCGTCTGCCCCTTCCACGCAAAACCCACGAAAAAATAGAGCACCAGCGCCAAAGGAATCAGCCCGACACAGACCCAGAACGCAGAAAGCGCCGTCGCCGAAGGCTCAACCCGTTCGAAGTCCGAAGAAATCAGCACGATCAGCGACCCCGCCGTCACCAACAGCGCCGCGATGATGAACATCACCAGCACATCCAGCGCCCCGGCCGCCACCCGCGATTCGAACGAAGCATAGTGCAGCCGGTACGCCGGCCTCCGGCCGCCGCCACGCGTCTCCATCGTTGCCTCAGCGCCCATCCCCGCCAGTCTACGACGGACCCCGTAAGGCGGTAGCACCTTCACCCCGCCTGCCCCAGCCGCCAGGTACAGTTACCGTCATGGCCGCCCCCTCCGTCGCTCACGGCCCGCCGGCCGACCTCCACCCCTGGCACCCACACACCTGGTTGCTCGCCTTCACCCTCGCCGGACTCCTCGGCATCCTTCTCGGCGCTGCCCTCACCCTCTTCGCCCCCCGCGGAGAGTTCGCCACCTACCGCTACCACCTCTGGCGTTGGGAGGCCCAAACCCTCGTCCCCACGCTCGCCCACATCACCGGGCTCGGGCCCTCCACCGCCCAAGCTACCAACGAATACGCCGTCCTCCAGTACTTCGCCCTCACCTCCCGAATCCGCGCCGAAACCGCCCGCGAACAACCCGACCTCCAACTCATCGCAACCCTCGAGAACGAGCGCGCAACCTACGAAAACGACGTCGAGCGGTTCATCTCCTCCGGCATCGCCAGCGTCGTCGCCGCTGCCAACCTCCAACGCCCCTTGCCGCTCTTCAGCGACATCCGAATCACCTGGCCGCCCATCGCCTTCGAACTCACCAGCCCACCCCGACTCCTCGTCCGCTCACCCCGCGACCGGATCGAGCGACTCGGCGATACCCTCCTCCAGCCCGGCCTCACCCTCGCCGAAATCGAACGCATCGAGGCCCGTGCCGATTCCCCCAATACCGTCTCCCTCGTCGTTTCCCTCGGCGGACTCGCAGCCTACCCCGCCATCGTCCGCGACGACCGCTCCTACGCAGCCATCCTCGAAACCGCAGCCCACGAATGGGTCCACCACTACCTCGCCTTCTACCCCCTCGGCCAGCAGTGGGGAAAAGGTGGCGATGCCGAGGCGCTCAACGAAACCGTCGCCTCCATCGCCGGACGCGAAATCGCCCGCCTCGTCATGCTCCGCCACCCCCTCCAATTCCCACCCGGCGAAGACGGCAGCGGTCCGGCACCCAACCGCAACCCTGCCATCGACTTCGACGCCGAAATGCGCAGCCTCCGCCTCGCCGTCGACGACCTCCTCGCCCAAGGACGCATCGCCCAAGCCGAGCAACTCATGGAAGAAAAGCGCCGCTACCTCGCCGAGAACGGCATCGCCATCCGCAAAATCAACCAGGCCTACTTCGCCTTCTACGGCACCTACGCCGATAGCCCCCAATCCTCCAACCCGATCGGCCCGCTCTTCGAAACCCTCTGGCAACGGACCGGCGACATCGGGGAGTTCCTCCGCATCGCCCGCGACATCACCAGCCGCCAAGAGCTCGAAGCCGCCCTCGCCAGCCTCGAACCAGCACCATGACCCGACGCGAAGCCCTTCCCTGGCTCGCTGCACTCCTCGCCTGGGCCACCCTCATCTTCGTCCTCTCCAGCTTCCCCAACCCGCCCGGTCCCAGGGTCACCGAGCCCCGCGCCATCGCCGCCCACGTCGCCGTGTACGCCGTCTTCGGCTACCTCGCCCAACAAGCGCTCCACCGCTCGCGCATCGCCCGCCCATCGACCGTCACCCTCGCCGCCTGGCTGCTCGCCGTCGCCTACGGCATCTCCGATGAATTCCACCAAACGTTCGTCCCCAACCGCCACGCCAGCGCCCTCGACGTCCTCGCCGATGCCATCGGCGCCGCCGTTGGCGTCGCGTTCGGCTGGTGGCGAGCGCGTCGCCAGCCAGGGCCCGTCAGCCGAACAGCGGTCCCCCAGGGTCCAGCACGCTCCCGTCGAGCGCGATGACAGCCGGGCGCTCCTCGCAGTACCCCTCGTTCTCGCACTTGTCGAACACGAACGCCCCGCGCCTCTTGTCGAACGCGATCTTCCACGTCCCGATCACCGGGCTGCTCGGGCCCTCCTCCCGTGCCCGTTCCAGAATCGCGATCAGCGCGGCCAGCTCTTCCCTGCCCATATCGCTCCCTCTCGTGGATACCCCGCAAGCTTAGTCGCCACCCGCTGGTTGCGGTAGCGTCTCCACCGGAGCGGCCGCCCCTGCGCGCTCCCGCAACGGGAGCCCGGCGAGCCAAGCCGCCCCGACGATAACCAACACGCCCGTCGCCATCGCCGCCAGCGTCTCCCGCTCCCCGATGCGGTCCGCGAGCGCCCCGAACGGATACGCCACGAGCCCGTTCACCCCCCAAGCCAGCATCGTCAGCGACATCACCCGCCCGTGGTACGCCGGCTCCGCCTCCCGCATCACGATCGCATTGTTCAGCACCTGGAAGGCCCCCGTCCCCGAACCCACCGCAACCATCGCCATCACCGCAACCAGGAAACTCGGCGCCACCGCAAGGAACCCCAGCGAGAGCCCCAGCACCAGCCCACCAGCTGCCATCAGCGTCCACGCATGGCGCGAACTCGCCGCCCCAGCCATAGCCAGCGACACCACGAATCCGCTCGCAGCCCCCGCCGCCATCAACAGCGCCATGTCCTTCGACGATCGCCCCAGCTGGTTCTCCAAAAAACCCGGTAGCACCACGAAGTAGGAAAACCCCGCCATGATCACCCCGATGAACGTCACCACCGCCAGCATCAGCCGCTTCCGCTCCCGGATGTGCCGCACCCCCAGGATGAGATCGTCGCGAAACGAGCGCCCCCCACGCGCCACCGTCCGCGACGGCGGCAACATCGCCAGGCTCCCCACCACGAACACGAACAGCCCGCCCATGAACAGATACGTACCACCCGTGCCAATGAACGAAACCCCGATCAGCCCCGCCGCAACGAACGGCCCAACCACCCGCGTCAACGTCATTCCCACCTGCTGCAACGCAATCCCGTTCGGCAGATCCTTCGGCGGCAATAGCTCACCCACCCATGCCTGGCGCGCCGGCCCGATGAACGAAAACACCGCACCCATCACCAGCGTCGAAAGCGCCAGCAGCGGAATCGTGATCGCATCCCGCACGATCAGAACGCCCACCACCACGAAGTTCAGCCCGATCGACGTCTGCCCGATCAACAGCAGTCGGCGTTTCGAAACCCGATCCGCCACCACCCCCCCGAACGGCGACACGAGAATCGTCGCCAGCCCCATCCCCAGCGAGACGAACCCCACCGCCCCGTTCCGCCCCGTCAAGTCGAACGCCACCACCGCCTGCACCACCGACGACATCATGAACGCCAGGAACGCCAGCGACGTCCCGATCCAGAGCACACGGTAGTCCCGGTACTCCAGCGCCTTGAACGTCCTGGCGAACCACGCGCCAACCATTCACCCCATCCTAACGGTAAGGGTGCTCCCCTCGCCACCCATCCTCCCCCGACAGCTCATTCCGGCCCACCCCCTCCGCCCTCCAGGTAACCGCGAAGCGTCGCCAGGAACCTCCCCGCCTCCAGCCCGTCCAGCGCCCGATGATCGAAGCTCAGACAGACATTCGCCAACTGTCGAATCGCCAACGCATCCTCCCCAACCACCACCGGGCGTCGCACCACCCGCTCCAACGTCACGATCGCCACCTGCGGCGGCAGCACCAGCGGCTTCGACGCGATCGACCCGAACGCACCCGTATTGTTCACCGTGAACGTGCCCCCCTCCACATCCCCCACCGTCAGCTGCCGCTCACGAGCCCGCCGGACCAGCTCCTCCAGCCGCACCGCAAGCCCCTCCGCGCTCAGCTCGCCCGCATCGTGGAGCACCGGCACCACCAACCCCCAGTCCGTCGCCACCGCCACCCCGATGTTCAGCCGGCGCCAAACCCTCACCTCGCCATCCTCCAACCGGGCATTCAACCTCGGGTGCTCCCGCAGCGCTCGACACACCGCTTCGATGAACAGCGGCAAGAACGTCACCTTTCGCCCCGACAGCTGCCCCTCCAGCGCCGCCCGGCGCGCCGCCAGCCGCGTCATATCCACCTCCACCATCGTCCACGCCTGCGGGACCTCCCGGTTCGACCTGGCCATGTTCTCCGCGATCGTCTTCCGAACCCCCACCAACGGAACCACCGAAACATCCGCACCCGCAGAAGCTGCAACGCCCACCGGCGGCGCCTCGGGCTCCGCCGAGCGTGGTCCGGTCACCCCCGCACCAGCGCGCGCCACATACGCCTCCACATCCTTCCGCGTCACCCGCCCACCGATCCCCGTACCCGGCACCAGCGAGAGATCCACCCCGTGCAGCTCGGCCAGCCGCTGGACCGCCGGCGAATAAAAGCGGCGCCGGCCCCCACCGGGAGCCTCGGCCCCACTCGCCGGAGTCCCGGGCGTAGCCAGCGCCGCCCTCCCCACAGGCCGAAGTTCCACCTCCCCCCGAGCCGCCCCCGGCGCCAGCCCGGCTGCCGTCCCCCCGGCCTCCTCCACCTCGCAAAGCGCCGCACCCACCGCCACCGTCTCGCCCTGAGGAACCAGAATCCGACGCAGCACCCCCGCCACCGGCGAAGGCAGCTCAGCCGTCACCTTCTCCGTTTCGATCTCGCAGAGCGGCTCGTCGAGCGCCACCGTATCGCCCTCCGACTTCAGCCACGCCACGATCGTCCCCTCCGTCACACTCTCCCCCAGCTGCGGCATCGTCACCGTCGTCACCAGCACCCTCCTCCCGGCAGCTCCCGCTGCCTCAGTACGCAGCCAGCTCCCGGACCGTCGCGGCAATCCGCACTCGGTCCGGCATGAAGAACGCTTCCATCGCGTGGTGATACGGCATCGCCGGCACATCCGGCCCGCAGAGCCGCCGAATCGGCGCATCGAGATACTCGAACGCGTGCTCCACGATCGTCGCCGCAATCTCCGCCCCGAACCCGCCAGTCAGCGTGTCCTCGTGCACGATCAACACCTTGCCCGTCGCCTTCGCCGCCTCGCAGATCGTCTCCCGGTCCAGCGGCTGCACCGAAAGCAAATCCACCACCGTGCACTCGATCCCATCACCAGCCAACGACTCCGCCGCCGCCAGCGCCTCGTGCAGCATCAACCCCCACGCAATCACCGTCACATCGTCCCCCCGCCGCACAATCCGCGACCTCCCGATCACCGACTCCGCCGGCGCCCCATCGATCTCCTGCCGAATCAACCGGTACGTCCGCTTGTGCTCCAAGAACAACACCGGGTTCGGGTCCCTCACCGCCGCCAACAGGAGCGAACGATAGTCCGCCGGAAAGCTCGGCACCACCACCTTGATCCCCGGAATGTGCCCGTAGTAGGCCTCGATGCTTTGCGAATGATGCTGCCCCCCGTGCACCCCGCCACCCCACGGCGCCCGCACCACCATCGGCAGCCACGCATCCCCGCACGTCCGATAGCACCAGCGCGAAGCCTCGCTGCACAGCTGGTCGAACCCAGCATGAATGAAATCCGCGAACTGAATCTCGGCAATCGGCCGCATCCCATAGTGCGCCAGGCCGATGCTCACCCCGATGATCGACGATTCCGCCAGCGGCGTATCGATCACCCTCCCCGGAAAGCGCGCCGCCAGCCCATCCGTCGCCCGGAACACCCCGCCCGCCTCCACATCCTCCCCCAACACCAGCACCCGCTCGTCGCCCTCCATCGCCTCGCCGATCGCCCCACGGACCGCCTCGAGCACCGTCACCACAGCCATCACTCCCCCTCCTTGAACACGAACCCCAGCGCATCCTCCGGGGCCGGGTCCGGCTGCTGGAGCGCCCACTGCGCCGCATCTAGCACCTCCTCGTTGACCCCCGCCTCCAGCGCGGCCAGCGCCTCCTCGCTCGCCATCCCGTCCTCCACCAACCGCGTTCGCATCACCAAGAGCGGATCCTTCTTCGCCCACTCCTCCAGCTCCGCCCGTGGCCGGTAGCGCGTGTCGTCATCGTCGCTCGAATGCGGCCAGAGCCGGTAGCACTTCGCCTCGATCAAGTGCGGGCCGCCACCCCTCCGGGCCTGGTCCGCCGCCGCCTTCACCGTCTGGTACACCGCCACCGCATCCATCCCGTCCACCACCGCCGAGGGCATCCGGTACGCCCGCCCTCGGTCCGCAACATGCTCCACCGCCATCTCCTTCTCCGCCCGCTCCGAAATCGCGTAGCCGTTGTTCTCCACGAAAAAGAGCACCGGCAGCCGGTGGATCGAGGCAAAATTCAGCGCCTCGTGAAAGTCCCCCCGGCTCGTGCTCCCCTCACCGCACGAAGCAAAAACCACCAGCTCCTCGCCCCGCAGCCGAGCCCCCAGCGCGATCCCCGCCGCGTGGAGTAGTTGCGTCGCCACCACGCTCGATTGCGTCACGATGCGCCGCGCCCGATTCCCCCAGTGGGCCGGCATCTGGCGCCCGTGGCTGTTCGGGTCGTCGCGCTTGCCCAGCGCGTTCAGCATCGCCTCCCGCGCCGACATCCCGAAAACCAAGTTCACCGCGAGGTCCCGGTAGTAGGGCGCAACGAAATCCACACCTGGCCGAAGCGCCATCGCCGCCCCCACCTGCGCCGCCTCCTGCCCAACCCCCGCAATCACGAACGCCGCCAGACCCTGCCGCTGCAACGTCAACATCCGCTCGTCCAGGCGTCGCGCCAGCAGCATGTAGCGGTACATCTCCAAGAGCCGCTCCCGCGAGAGCGGGTAGCCCGGGTGCGCGCCCCCGGTCGGGCCCGTGTCCGCCGTCGTCGCCACGGCCATCACCTCCCCCGGGGCGGAACCCTGCCCACCCCGGCTGCGGCTCGCCGACGCGATTCTACACCCGCCCGCAAGCGCCCAACCGCCGCCCCTTACACAAATCCACGCAACTGAATCGCCCGCGCAACCCGCTCCAGCCCAATGTCGAACGCCGCCTCCCGTGGCTGCGTCCCATCCCGCGCCGAACGCGCCATCAGCTCATCGAACGTCGACACCATCCTCCGCTCCAGCTCCTCCAACACCCGCTCCAACGGCCAACGGAATTGCTGGATATTCTGCGTCCACTCGAAATACGAAACCGTCACCCCGCCCGCATTCGCCAAAATGTCCGGCAGCACCAACACCTTCCGCCCCCGCAGAATCGCGTCCGCCGCCGGCGTCACCGGGTGGTTCGCCGCCTCCACCACCACCCGCGCCCTCACCCGCGCCGCATTCGCCTCCGTGATCACCTCCCCGATCGCCGCTGGCACCAAGTAATCGCAATCCAACTCCAGCAGCGCCTCGTTCGTGATCGGCTCCGCCGGCTCGAAGCCCGCCACCGAACCCGCCACCGCGTACCACCGGTCCAGCGCCGCCACATCGATCCCCTCCGGGTTCCAGATACCCCCCTTCACATCGCTCACCCCCACCACCCGAAACCCCATCTCGCTCGCCACCCGAGCCGTCCAACTCCCCACATTTCCGTATCCCTGGATCGCAACCCGGATCTCCTGCGGTGGCACACCCTCCATCCGCGCCAGCTCCCGCATACAGATCGCCACCCCACGCCCAGTCGCTTGGTCGCGCCCATAGCTTCCCCCCAGCTCCACCGGCTTCCCCGTCACGATCCCCGGCGTGTACCCATACCGTGCACCGTACGCATCCATCATCCACGCCATCGTCTGCTGATTCGTTCCCATATCCGGAGCCGGAATATCCCGGTTTACCCCCAACACCATCCCGATGTGCTGGGTGTACGTCCGCGTCAGCCGATTCAACTCCGATTCGCTCATATGCGTCGGGTCGCACATCACGCCGCCCTTCGCCCCGCCGAACGGCAAATCCATCAGCGCGCACTTGTAGGTCATCAACATCGCCAGCGCCCGCACCTCGTCCAGGTCCGCCTGCGGATGGAAGCGAACCCCACCCTTGTACGGCCCACGCGCCCCGTTGTGCTGCACCCGGTACCCCTCGAAAATCCGCAGCGTCCGATCGTCCATCCGCACCGGCACCTGTGCCCGCACCTCCCTCCACGACGTCCGCAAAAGGTCCACCACCTCCGGCGGCGTATGCAGCCGATCCGCCGCCGCAATCACACTCTGGAGGACCGACTCCGTCGGCGAAACACGCCGGGGTTCACTGGTCGTGGTCATCGACGACGCTCCACCGATCGCAAATTCGCGCCAAGCCTACACCCGGCCTAGCTATCGCGCCGCGCGCACCCCACACTTCCTCAGCGTGAGCCGCATCTTCATCACCCGATCCGTCCCTGGCCCCGCCCCCCAACTCCTCCGCAACGCCGGCCACCATGTCCACATCTGGCCCGGCGAACTCCCGCCGCCCCCCGCCGACCTCGCCGCCGAACTCGCCCGCAGCGACGCCGTCATCGCCATGGTCGTCGACCGCATCACCCCCCAAATGCTCGCCGCCGCACCGCGCCTCCGGATCGTCGCCAACATGGCCGTCGGTTACGACAACATCGACCCCGCCGCCGCAGCCAGCCTCGGCATTTGGGTCACCAACACCCCAGGCGTCCTCGCCGAAACCACCGCCGACCTCGCCATCGCCCTCCTCCTCGCCGCAGCCCGCCGCGTCGTCGAAGCCGACCGCCACACCCGCGCCGGCGGCTGGAAAACCTGGTCGCCCACCGCCTTCCTCGGCCACGACGTCTTCGGCGCCACCCTCGGCATCGTCGGACTCGGCGAAATCGGCGAAGCCCTCGCCCGCCGCGCACGCGGCTTCCGCATGCGCATCCTCTACCACTCCCGAACCCGCAAGCCCGCCCTCGAAGCCGACCTCGGCCTCGCCTACCGCCCACTCCCACAGCTACTCGCCGAAGCCGACTTCGTCTCCCTCCACACCCCGCTCACCCCCCAGACCCGCCACCTCCTCGATGCCACCGCCTTCGCCGCCATGAAGCCAGGCGCCATCCTCGTCAACACCGCACGGGGCGAGGTCGTCGACCAAGACGCCCTCGCCCAAGCCCTCCAGAGCGGCCACCTCGGCGGCGCCGCCCTCGACGTCACCACCCCCGAGCCCCTCCCCCTCGACCATCCCCTCTACACCTTCCCCAACGTCATCATCACCCCGCACATCGGCTCCGCCAGCCATACCACCCGCGCCAGAATGGCCGAGATCGCCGCCGCCAACATCATCGCCGTCCTCGCCGGCCGCGAACCGCCCAACC
>NZ_DAOUBJ010000041.1:0-36148 GCF_034432735.1 Tepidiforma sp.
CGATGCGCCACGTCGACGCACCGTCTCGCGAGGTCGTGAACGCCCCGGACTCACCGGGGCGCGTCCTTTAGCGCCGCGCCGGCGGACCGCGGCTCGCCTCCCCTCCCCACGGAAACCCCGTGCCACCGACAGGCCCGACCGCTGGTCGCCCGCCCACCGGCCGTCGAATCATTCCATAAGAACTTCGTAAGAAACTTCTCCCGGCGCACCATCGCCGGATACCTCACCAGCCCCGACAGGAGACACCACCCGTGCCCGAAAAGATCTACATCTTCGATACCACCCTCCGCGACGGCGAACAGTCCGCAGGCGTCGCCTTCACCCCCGGCGAAAAACTCGAGATCGCCCGCCAGCTCGAAAAGCTCGGCGTCGACATCATCGAGGCCGGCTTCCCTTGCTCCACCCCCGGCGACCTCGAGGCCGTGCAGACCATCGCCCGCGAAGTCCGCGGTCCCGTCATCTGCGCCCTCGCTCGCGCCGTCCCGGCCGATATCGATACCGCCTGGGAAGCCGTCCGCGAGGCCGCCGAGCCCCGCATCCACGTCTTCATCAACTCCAGCGACATCCAAATGGCCCACCAGCTCCGCAAAGACCGCGAACAGGTGCTCACCCAGGCCGAGGAGATGGTGAAGCACGCCGCCAAATACACCAGCAACGTCGAATTCAGCCCGATGGATGCCACCCGGGCCGACCCCCGCTTCATTTTCGAAATCGTCCGCCGCTGCATCGACGCCGGCGCCACCACCATCAACATCCCCGACTCCGTCGGCTACGCCATCCCCGAAGAGCTCGGCGCCTTCTTCCGAGCCCTGTTCGAAAACGTCCCAAATATCCACAAAGCCCGCGTCAGCTTCCACGGCCAGAACGACCTCGGCCTCTGCACCGCCAATACCCTCACCGCCATCCAAAACGGCGCCCGCCAAGTCGAAGTCACCATCAACGGCATCGGCGAGCGTGCCGGCAATACCTCCCTCGAGGAAGTCGTCATGGCCATCAAGACGCGCAAAGACTTCCTCCCCTACTACACCGACATCAACACCCGCGAGATCTACCGCACCTCCAAGCTCGTCGAGATGTACTCCGGCATGCCCGTCCAGTGGAACAAGGCGATCGTCGGCAAAAACGCCTTCCGCCACGGCTCCGGCATCCACCAGGATGGCATCCTCAAGCTCCGCGAAACCTGGGAGATCATGGACCCGGCCGAAATCGGCATCCCCCAGGGCACGCAGCTCGTCCTCGGCAAGCTCTCCGGCCGCCACGCCTTCAAAGAACACATGGTCGAGCTCGGCTACGAACTCACCGACGAAGAGCTCAACCGCGTCTTCGCCGCCTTCAAGGAGCTGGCCGACAAGAAAATCGAAGTTGACGATCGCGACCTCGAAGCGCTCGTCAACGAAAACCTCCGCGCCATGGACACCGCCGGCTGGCGGCTCGACCTCGTGCAGGTCTCCGCGGGCGACCACGCCGCCCCCACCGCCACCCTTCGCCTCGTCGACCCCGATGGCAACATCCGCACCGACGCAGCCGTCGGCACCGGCCCCGTCGATGCCGTCTACCGGGCCATGAACCGCATCACCGGCCTCTCCCCCCGGCTCACCGAGTTCTCCGTCAAGAGTGTCACCGAAGGCATCGATGCCCAGGGCGACGTCACCATCCGCATCGAAGACGAACGCGGGCGCACCTACACCGGCCGTGCCGCCGATACCGATATCATCGTCGCCAGCGCCAAGGCCTACATGAACGCCCTCAACCGCATGCTCGTCACCCAGGCTCGCAACGCCGAGGTCCGTGCCAACCCCTGACCCCGTCGCCCGCGCCCCGGGGAGCGTAGAATCACCCTCCATGCCGGGAAACGCTCCCCGGGCGCGTATCTTTCATGGCTGGGTCGTCGTCGGCGCCGTCTTCGGCGTCCTCTTCGTCGCCTTCGGGGCGGCCTACTCCTTCGCCACCTTCTTCAACGCCCTTCGCGACGAGTTCGGCGCCACCCGAAGCGATATCTCCCTCGTCTTCGCCCTCGCCGCCTTCCTCTACTTCGGCCTCGGCTCCGTCACCGGCCTGCTCGCCGACCGGCTCGGGCCCCGCCGCGTCATCGGTGCGGGCATCCTCTGCATCGCCGCCGGGATGGCCGCGGCCTCCTTCGCCCAGGCCGTCTGGCAGGTCTACCTCACCTACTCCCTCGGCGTCGGCCTCGGCGTCGGGCTCGCCTACGTCCCCGCCGTCGGCGTCGTTCAGCGCTGGTTCATCCGCCGCCGCGGCATGGCCTCCGGCCTCGCTGTCGCCGGCATCGGCGCCGGAACGCTCGTCATGCCGCTCCTCGCCGCCGCCTGTATCGAAGCCTTCGGCTGGCGTCCGAGCTGGGTCATCCTCGCCATCGTCGCCCTCGCCATCGGCATCCCCTCCGTGCTCACCATCACCCCTTCGCCGGCCGACCGCGGCCTCCACCCCGATGGCGAGTCCGCGCCTCCGCCGATCGTCGGCCCCGCCGGCGGCCCAGCTGTCCGCGATGCCATCCATTCCGCACCGTTCTGGCTCCTCTTTGGCGCGGGCCTCTCGACCAGCATCGGCATCTTCGTCCCCTTCGCCCACCTCGTCCCCTACGCCCGCGACCACGGCCACTCCGAAGCCTTCGGCGCATTGCTCATCGGCCTCATCGGCATTGGCTCCATCGCCGGACGGCTGGTGCTCGGCGGGTCCGCCGACCGCCTCGGGCGGCGCCGCTCCCTTGCCGGCACCTTCCTCGCCATGGCCGCCTGCCTCGCCTGGTGGCTCGCCGCCACCGATGCCTGGGCGCTGGTCCTGTTCGCGCTCGCCTTCGGTGCAGCCTACGGCGGCTTCGTCGCCCTCATCCCTGCGCTCGCCGCCGATTACTTCGCCGGCCGCAGCTTCGGCGCCATCCTCGGCCTCATCTACACCGGTGCCGCCGTCGGGGCCCTCGCCGGCCCCACCCTCGCCGGTGCCCTCTACGACGCCCGCGAAAGCTACACCCTCCCCATCACGCTCGGCATCGCCCTCAACGGCATCGCCGTCCTCTGCATGGTGGCCCTCCGCGACCCCGAACGCCCCGCCCTCGCCGCAGCCAGCGCCCCCGCAGCACGCTAGCCGCCGCGGCTGCACAATGGAACCGTGAAACGCCTCGGTGGCCTCGCCCTCGTCCTCCTCGCCCTCGCCCTCGGCGGGTGCGGCCTCAAGGACAAGTCCTACGCCACCTCCCCCTCCCTCCGCGCCCTCATCGGCACGACCATCGGCAACGTCGCCTTCCGGCCCGCCGAATCGCCCCCAGCACCCACACCGCCACCCTCCGATTGGGAGCTCCATTTCTCACTCGCCACCTTCTCCCACCTCGAAAACGACCAGCCCAGCCTCCAAATCGTCCTCCAGGTGCGGACTCACCCCGGGGCCGGATTCGAACTCTGGCTGCTCGACGAATCCCGGCAAGTCGTCGCCCGTTGGTCGGCCGGCGCCACCACCAGCTACGTCGGCACCGTCTGCTTCCAGCTCGAACTCGCCCGTGACGGCGAAGCCGTGCCCCTCGGGAGCGGCGAACACCGCGCCATCGTCGCCTTCCGCCAATTCACGGGCGACATCGTGGCTGCCGCCGAGACCCGCGTCACCGGCAATACCCCGCGGCTCGATGGCGTCGTCCCCGCCCAGGGCAGTCCCGTCTACCGCGACGCCCTCGCCTGCCCCAAAGGCTCCTGAGCCGCTGGCCCTACGGCCTCCGCCAGGCGAGCCACTGCGCGATACCCAGCAGCAAGCAGGCATTCGCCACCGCCGAAATCAGCCAGCGCCCCTCCGGGCTGAAGCCGCCCCACGCCAAGAAGGCCACCACCCAGAGCGCTACCCCCGTTCCTACGTTCGCCACTGCCGCCCGCGGCAACCAGCCGATCGCGCGCTCGCGCGCCAGCCAGGCGAGCCCCACGCTCGCCGCCGCGAACAGGCCCCCGAGCAGCCAGAACAGCTCGCGCGGGAGGTCGAACCACGTCGCCAGCCGGCTACCGAGCGCGAAACAGGCAGCGGCCAGCACCGCTTCGAACAGCGAATCGGCCCACAGGATGAGGACCGCGGGCGAACGGAACGGGATCAAGTGGCGGTTGCGTCCAGGCATGCCCCGAGCGTAGCACGCGCCCTCGCTACGTCCGGCCCCCCGTCCGTCACAGCAAGACGAGGTTGTCGCGGTGGATCACCTCTTCGCCATACGAATAGCCGAGCGTCTCCGCGATCCGGTCCGAACGCAATCCGCGAATCCGCGCCAACTCATCGGCCGCGTAATTCACGAGGCCCGCGGCCACGCGCTGCCCCTCTACGTCGCGGACCTCCACCGAATCGCCCCGCTGAAAACTGCCATGAACGGCAGCCACCCCGGCAGGGAGCAGGCTACGCCCCCGTTGGCGCAGCGCCTCTGCCGCCCCAGCATCCACAGCGATCCACCCCGCGCGGGTGATGTTGCCCAGGATCCATCGCTTGCGGCTCTCCAACCGATCGCCCGCGGCCGGGAAGTACGTTCCCGGCGAATCGCCCCGTGCCGCCGCGATCAGCGCCTCGGGCTCCCTGCCCGAGCAGATCACCACGTCGACGCCCCCCTGCGTCGCGATGTGCGCCGCCCGCAGCTTCGTCGCCATGCCACCCGTGCCCGGCCCGTTCGCCCCGCCGCCCAGCGCCTCCACCCGCCCGTCGATGCGTTCCACCCGACGGATCAGCTGCGCCGAAGGATTGGTCCGCGGGTCCGCATCGAACAACCCCGCCACATCCGTCAGAATCACCAGCAGGTCCGCATCGATCAGGTTCGCCACGTAGGCCGAAAGGCTGTCGTTTTCGCCGATGCGCGTCGCCAACACCTCGTCCAGCGCCACCGCATCGTTCTCGTTGATGATCGGCACCGTTCCCGCAGCGATCAGATCGCGGAGCGTATTCCGGGCGTTCAGGTAGGCGAGCCGGTCCGAAAGATCCCGCCGCGTCAGGAGCACCTGGGCCACCACTGTATCGTGCCAATCGAACAGCTCGTCCCAGCTCTGCATCAAGTGGCTCTGCCCCACCGAGGCGATCGCCTGCCGGCTCAGCGCCCGGATCGTCTCTCCGCGGCCCCGCAGCCGGTGCCGGCCAGCCGCCTGCGCCCCGGACGACACGATCGCCACCTGGCAGCCCGCCTGGCGCAGCCGCACCACCTGCCCCACCAGCCGCGACATCGTCTCCAGATCGAGCCGGTCCGACCCTGCCGTCAGCAGGCTCGTCCCGAACTTCGCCACAATCCTTCGGTAACGCACGCCACAAGTAGAACGCGCCCGCCGCGAACGCGAAAGCGCCCCCTCAGCCCCGCCCCCCGAATCGCGCCAACTCGCGTTCCAAGTCCAGCGGCCGCGTCACCGCGTCCCGGTCGTACGGCCCCCACTCCTCCCGCGGCACCATCCACATCACCTCGAACTCGTTCCCATCCGGATCCCGGCCATAGAGCGACTTCGTAGCACCGTGGTCGGATTGCCCCGTCAGCGCCCCCAGCTCGGCCAGCACCTGCCGCATCGCCGCCAGGTCCTCGATCGTCTCCACCTCCCAGGCGAGGTGGTAGAGGCCAACCTGCTGCCCAGTGAACGGACCCCGAGCCGCTGGCCCGAGCGAGAACAGGCCCAGGTCGTGATGGTTCTCCGAGCCCGCCGCACGGAGGAAGACCGCGCGGCCGTCCATATCCGCGATAACCTCGAACCCGAACGCCTGCTCGTAAAAGGCCGCCGCCCGTCGGGCATCCCGGACGAACAGCACCGCGTGATTCAGCCTCCTCACCCGAGCCATCTCACCTCTCCCCCGGTACGTTTTCCTCCCATCGTACTCCCACCCCAGCGCCTAGCGTCCGCCGGCGCTCAGCCTCGCCTCCTGCCGCAGGTCGGCGGCTGCCAGAGCCCGCTGGCGATCCTCCGCGACTCGCTCCGAACGCGACACCACCTGCAAAAGCGCCACCGACACGATCACCGTCGCGCCCATCAGCATCAGCGTCTCGCGAATCCCGATCTGGTCGGCCACGATCCCGATCGGCAGCGCGAACAGCCCGAAGAGGCTCCAGCTCAGCATCGCGATCGACTGCACCCGCCCGTGGTACTCGTGGTCCGTGCTCGACATCGTCAGCGCATTGTTGAGCCCCTGGAATCCGCTCGCCAGAGCGCCCACCGCGACCATCACCACCAGGCCCACGACCAGATTCGTCGTTGCACCGAGCGCGATCAGCGAACCGCCGAAGGCCATCGCCAAAACTGGCTGCCAGAACCACGCCCGCCGGCTCTCGGCGAACGTCGCCACGAGCACCGTCGCCGCCACCGCACCCACCGCCCCGAACGATTGGAGCAGGCCGAGCCCGCCCGAGCCAGCATCGTAGACGTCGACCGCCACCGAAGGCAGGAACGACTGATACGGAAAGCCGACCATCACCACCGCGAACCCCGTCAGGATGAGGAGCGCCAGCGAAGGCCGGCGCCGAACGTAGCGCACCCCGTCGAACAGGTCGCGCAGCGGCGAAGCGGCCCCTTCCCGTGGCTTCGGGTTGCCCGGCGGCAGCCGGAACATCGTCGCCATCGCGATGAAAAAGCCCAGCGTCGTCATCAGATACACCCCGCCCGTGCCAATGAACGCCACCGCGATGAACGCCCCAGCCAAAGAGGGCCCGATCACCCGCGTCGAGTTCATGCTCAGCTGCTGCAACACCACCGCGTTCCCGATACCGTCCCGCCCTACCAAGTCGCCGATGAACGCCTGACGCGCCGGCCCCACGAACGCGAACCCCGCACCCTGGACTACCCCCGCCACGATCAGCATCCAGTAGGCGATGTGGCCCGTCATGATCATCACCGCCACCCAGAGCGAATTCAGCGCGATGACCGCCTGCGCCACCACCAACAGATTCCGCTTCGGCACCCGGTCCGCCACTACCCCACCCCAAAGCCCCAGCAACAACTGCGGCACGCCGAACGCGATCATCACCCCGCCGAGCGCCGTGTTCTTCCCCGTCAGGTCATAGGCGAGGTAGCCCCGCGCCACGATCTGCATCTGCATCCCGAGAAACGAAAACAGCGTCCCGAACCAGAGCAGCCGGAACTGGCCGTTCTCGAGCGCGTAGAACGTCCGGCGGAGCCAACCAGCCAGTGCCTTACCCTCACGTCAAGGTTGCGGGAACCCAACCCTACCACATCCGCCCCGCCCGGCCTACCAGGCCGCCCGCAGCCCTACGCCGCCGTCACCGTGAACGACGTGCGCATCCCCTTCTCGTAGTGCGAGATCACCTGCTTGCCCACCTCTTCCACCACCGTACAGGCCAGCTCGTACTCGCCCGGCACCAGTTCCACCTCCAGCGCCGCAGCCTCGCCCATCGCCAGATTCCGCACCTGCCCGACCAAATCCCACGTGCCATCCGGAGCCTTCCTCAGCACCTGGAGATCGTGCACATTGCCACCCTCGCCCATGCCATGGGCGTGTTCCATCTCGTGAACCGCCCAAAACGTCACCTTGCCCGCCTTCACGCTCGAAACCGCCGGCTCCACCGCCCAGTTTCGCAGCCCCACCCGAATCGCCCCCTCCGGAGGCGTGTCCATCGCCGACATATGGCCGTCCCCGGCCATGTGCGTCGCGCTGCCCATTGCACCGTGCCCCATCGTCGACGAATCGTCGCCGCCACAGGCCCCCACGACCCAAGCCGCCAACACGACCGTTGCGCCAATCACGAAATACCTTCTCACGAGACACCTCCGTGATCAGGATACCCCCCTTTCCCATTGCCACAAGCCCGGGCAAACCCCCGGTAAAAGCGTAAACTCCGGCCAACCCCCACCCGGAGCACGCCATGGCCGACATCCGCGACCTCGCCGAACGCCTCTGGAACGGCGAACTCACCACCAGCGACCTCCACCCCGTCGCCTGGCGCCACCCCGAAGGCCAGGAGATCGCCGAGGGCGTTCTCTACTACAAGGGCATCGCCTGCGCCAACACCATCGATACCGGCGAAGGCCTGGTCATGCTCGATACCGGCGCCGTCAACGATACCCAACCGCTCCACCAACAGGTCCGCCGCTGGCGCCCCGATACCCCCCTCCGCGCAGCCATCTTCTCCCACCACCACGTCGACCACATCTTCGGCGTCGGTCCGTTCGAAGCCGAGGCCGCCGAGCGCCGTTGGCCCCGCCCGATCGTCTACGGCCACGAACTGCTCGCCTGGCACTTCGCCCGCTACCAGCGCACCCTCGGCTGGAACACCGCCATCAATCGCCGCCAATTCGCCATCGACGTCCCCCACTTCCGCTGGCCCGAACACTACCGCCTCCCCGACGTCACCTACACCCGCGGGCTCACCTTCCGCCAAGGCGACCTCACCTTCGAACTCCACCACACCCGCGGCGAAACCGAAGACGCCACCTGGACGTGGATACCCGAGCGCAAGCTCCTCGCCCCCGGCGACCTCTTCATCTGGGCCCTGCCCAATGCCGGCAACCCCCAAAAGGTCCAACGCTACTGCAGCGAATGGGCCGCCGGCCTCCGCGAAATGGCCGCCCTCGGGGCAGAAATCCTCCTCCCCGGCCACGGCCTCCCCATCTTCGGCGCCGCCCGCATCCGCCAAGCCCTCCACGATACCGCCGAGCTCCTCGAGAGCATCGAATCGCAAGTCCTCGCCCTCATGAACACCGGCTGCACCCTCGACCGCATCATCCACGAAGTCACCCTCCCTCCCCACCTCCTCGAGAAGCCATACCTCCGCCCCGTCTACGACGACCCCCAATTCCTCGTCCGCAACGTCTGGCGCCTCTACGGCGGCTGGTACGACGGCGAGCCCGACAACCTCCTCCCCGCGCCCCGGGCAGAGCAGGCACGCGAATGGGTCGCCCTCGCCGGTGGGCTCGACCACGTCCTCCAGCGCGCCGCAGCCCTTCGCGACGAAGGCAACCTCCGCCTCGCCTGCCACCTCGTCGAATTCGCCGTCCTCGCCGAGCCTGGCTCCCGCCCCGCCCACGACCTCCGCGCCGAGATCTACGCCGCGCGGGCCGCCCTCCAGCCCTCCTCCATGGCGCGCAACATCCTGAATCACGCCGCCCTCGCCAGCCGCCAGGGCCGCCGCGACCTCGCCGGCGACGCCTAGCTCGCCGCTGCCCGAGAGACCCGCTCGATCGTCCCGCCGCCGAGCACCTCCTCGCCCGCGTAGAACGCGATCGCCTGCCCCGGCGTCAGCGCCCGCTGCCGTCGCTCGAATCGCACCACCGCACGCCCCGGTCCCACCTCCACCAGCACCGCCGCCGCCGGCTCCGCCCGATAGCGCGCCTTCGCCGCCAGCGCCGTGCCCGCCGGCGGCGCCGCGCCCGCCACCCAACTCACCTCCGCCACCTCCGCCGTGTCCGAAAAGAGCGCCTCCTCCGGCCCGATCGTCACCACGTTCCGTTCCGCATCGATCGCCGTCACGTAGCGCGGCTCGCCGGCCGCCACCCCGAGCCCCCGCCGCTGCCCGATCGTGTACGCCGCGATGCCCCGGTGCTGCCCGACCACCCGACCCGCCTCGTCGCGCAGCTCCCCCGGGATAGCCGGCACCCGCGCCTCCACGAACGCCCGGTAATCGTTGCCCGGCACGAAACAGATCTCCACACTGTCCGGCTTCGCCGCCACATCCAGACCCAACCGGGCGGCATGGCCGCGTACCTCCTCCTTCGTCAGCCCACCCACGGGCAACAACAGCCGCTGCAGCTGCTCCTGCCCCAACATGTACAGCACGTACGACTGGTCCTTCGCCAAATCCGCCGCACGCAGCAACCGGTAGCGCCCTGCCGCCTCGTCCCGCACCACCCGCGCATAATGGCCCGTCGCCACGAACTCCGCCTCCAACGCCGGCAGCCGCTCCAGGAGCGCCCGGTACTTGATGTGCTCGTTGCACCGCACGCACGGATTCGGCGTTCGGCCCGCCGCATACTCCCGCACGAAGCGGTCCACCACGTGCTCCCGAAACTCCCGCTCGAAATTCATCACGTAATGCCGGATACCGAGCTGGCCCGCCACCCGCCGCGCATCGTCAATATCCTCGATGCTGCAACACTGCTGATGCCCGCGAAACTCCTCCGGCCGCTCCTCCGTCCACAGCCGCATCGTCACCCCGACCACTTCGTAGCCCTGCTCGACGAGCAGCGCCGCCGCTACGGAGCTATCCACCCCGCCCGACATCCCGACGACGACCCGGGCACCTGCCATAGCCTGTGTTACCATTCCCTTCGCCCGCAGCGGCGGGCAGGAGTTCGCGTCTGAGCCCCGAGAACCTCGCGCAGCGCGCCGTCGATGTGCTCTCCGAGCATAAAGCGCTCGATATCGCCCTCATCGACATCTCGCGGGTCACGACGCTCACCCACTACTTTGTCATCGCAACCGCACAATCGCCACTCCAGTTCGACGCCCTCGTCGAGTACCTCGAACGCGACCTCGGCCCCCGCGGCATCGCCCTCCGCCACCGCGAAGGCTCCCCCGAAAGCGGCTGGGTCCTCCTCGATTTCGGCGACCTCATCGTCCACCTGTTCACCGCCGACCAGCGCGCCTACTACCGGCTCGAAGAACTCTGGGGGCGCACCTCCCCCGTCGTTCGCTTCGCCGATTGAGCCCCCCGCCCCGCCTTAGCCACCTCCCCGCGGGCGCTCCCCGTAGTCCCCGAACGGCGCATCGCGCCGCCGAATCGTCTCTCGGAAGCCCAACTCGCGGAAACTCTCCACCCAGCGCAGCGCCTCCTCCGTGTGCCGGGTGATACCGTCGAAAAGCGTGCCCAATAGCTGCGTCGTCCGCAGCCCCATGTTCTCGAAGGCCTGATTGATCAGGAGCTTGTTCAGCGCCAGCTGATTCGCCGGAATATTCCGGAATCGCCGCGCGTACGCCTCCGTCCGTTCCGCCAGCTCGTCTGCCGGATACACGTGCGAAACGAGCCCGATCCGGTAGGCCGTCGGCGCATCGATCTGGTCGCCCGAAAGCAGGAACTGCTTCGCGTGCTCCAGCCCCAACCGGTACACCCAGAGCATCGTCGTCGGCGTCCCGTAAATCCGCGAGGGCGGATAGCCGATGATCGCGTCCTCCGCCATGAAAATCAGGTCCGCGCAGAGCAGCAAATCCGTTCCCCCGCCCAGCGCATAGCCGTGCACCTGCGCGATCACCGGCTTCGGACACTCCCAGAGGCTCATGAACCGCCGCATGTTGTGGCCCATGAACTGCAAATCCCGCACCGGGTCCCAGGCCCCTGGCCGCGGCTCCGGATGGGGCGCATCGAACCGGCGTGGCCACGGCACCCCATCGCCACCTGGATTGAGGTCGTACCCCGCCGTGAACACCCGCCCAGCCCCGCGCAGCACGATCGCCGAAACCGCCGCCGAGGCCGTCGCCCGCTCCACCGCATCCGCAATCCCTTGGATAACCGCCTCGTTCAGCGTATTCAGCTTCTCCGGGCGATTCAGCGTCACGATGGCGATGCCATCCCGTTCCTCGTAGAGCACCGGCTCGGCCACGCGCGCCAGTATACGCCCGCTCACCACCCCCGAAATCCCCAGCTCCAGCCCCGCCCCAGCGGCGCGCACCGCCGAGCTCGTCCCCGACCCGTCGCTCCACCCGTCGCCCTGCGCCGCGCCGGCACTCGGCCCAGGCGCCTCCCGCTCCACGGCGGAGGAACGCATCCCCCGCGAACCGCACCGAGGGCTCTAGCACTCTCGCGCGCCGAGTGCTAATATGCCCTCGCTACCCAAACACCAGCAGCATCCCATAGGAGGAAGCACACCCCATGGCTGCCAAGACCGCGACCAAGACCGCGACCAAGTCCAAGCTCATTCCCCTCGCCGACCGCGTCGTGATCGTCCCCCTCAAGCAGGAGGAGATCACCGCTAGCGGCCTCGTCATCCCCGACACCGCCAAGGAGAAGCCCCAGCAGGGCGAAGTCGTCGCCGTCGGCCCCGGCCGCCTCGACGACAACGGCAAGCGCGTTCCCATGGATATCGCCGTCGGCGACCGCATCCTCTACGCCAAGTACACCGGCACCGACGTCAAGATCGACGGCCAGGATTACATCGTCCTCAACGAAAAAGACATCCTCTGCAAGGTCGAATACTAAACCTTCCCACTCCGCCGGGGGCGCGCAGGCCGGGCCATCACCCGCCGCTGACGCGCCCCTCCGTGCGATGAACGGAGCATTTCCATGGTTGCCAAGCAACTCCTCTTCGATGAGTCCGCGCGCCGCCGCCTCCGCGATGGCGTAGATGCCCTCGCCGATGCCGTCAAAGTCACGCTCGGCCCCCGCGGCCGCAACGTCGTCCTCGATAAAAAATACGGCGCCCCCAACGTCACCAAAGACGGCGTCACCGTCGCCCGCGAAATCGAACTCGAAGACCCCTTCGAGAACATGGGCGCCCAGCTCGCCAAACAAGTCGCGACCAAGACCAACGACGTCGCCGGCGACGGCACCACCACCGCCACCGTCCTCGCCCAGGCCCTCGTCCACGCTGGCATGAAAGTCGTCGCCTCCGGCTACAACCCCATGATCGTCAAGCGCGGCATCGAAGCCGCCCTGCGCGCCGCCGTCGACGACCTCCGCGCCCAGGCCAAACCCGTCCTCACCAAAGAACAAATCGCCCACGTCGCCTCCATCTCCGCCAACGACAAGGAGATCGGCGAACTCATCGCCGACGTCATGGAGAAAGTCGGCAAAGACGGCGTCATCACCGTCGAAGAATCCCGCGGCATCAAGTTCGAGACCGAATTCGTCGATGGCCTCCAGCTCGACCGCGGCTACGTCTCACCCTACTTCGTCACCAACCCCGACCGCATGGAAGCGGTCATCGAAAACCCGTACATCATCATCACCGACAAGAAAATCTCCTCCGTCCAGGAGATCCTCCCCCTCCTCGAAAAAGTCCTCCAGGTCACCAAAGACATCGTCATCATCGCCGATGACGTCGAAGGCGAAGCCCTCGCCACCCTCGTCGTCAACAAACTCCGCGGCACCATCAACGTCCTCGCCGTCAAAGCCCCGAGCTTCGGCGACCGCCGCAAAGCTATCCTCGAAGATATCGCCATCCTCACCGGTGGCACCCTCATCACCGAAGACATCGGCCTCAAGCTCGAAAACGCCACCGTCGCCGACCTCGGCCGCGCCCGCCGCGTCGTCGCCAACAAGGACGACACCACCATCATCGAGGGCATGGCCAGCGACGAAAAGATCCAGGCCCGCATCAAGCAGATCAAAGCCCAGATCGAAGACGCCACCAGCGAATTCGACCGCGAAAAACTCCAAGAACGCCTCGCCAAGCTCGCCGGCGGCGTCGCCGTCATCAAAGTCGGCGCCGCCACCGAAGTCGAGCTGAAGGAAAAAAAGGCGCGCGTCGAGGACGCCCTCAGCGCCACCCGCGCAGCCGTCGATGAAGGCATCGTCGTCGGCGGCGGCGTCGCCCTCATCCGCGCCCAGAAAGCCCTCGAGGCGCTCGAAAAGAAGACCGAAAACGAGGACGAGAAAGTCGGCATCCGAATCGTCGCCGAAGCCCTCGAAGCACCCACCTTCACCATCGCCGAAAACGGCGGGCTCGAAGGCGCCGTCATCGTCGACCGCGTCAAGAAGCTCACCAACCCCAACGAAGGCTGGGATGCCGAGACCGACACCTGGGGCGACATGTACGAGCTCGGCATCGTCGACCCCGTCAAAGTCACCCGCTCGGCGCTCGAGAACGCCGTGAGCATCGCCGCCCTCGTGCTCACCACCGAGACGCTCGTCGCCGAAATCCCGCAGCCGCCCGCCGCTCCGCCACCTCCACCCGAGGAGTACTAGGCCCGCCGGCAACGCCTGCACCAACACGGCCCCGGTCCAATTGGACCGGGGCCGCGCATCTATCATCAGCCCGCCGGCTCAGTCGAAGAGCAGCACCGTCCGCGCCACCTCGCCCGCCTTCATCGCCCGGAACGCCTCGTTCACATCCTCCAGCCGCCCCGTGCGCGTAATCATCTCGTCCAGCTTCAGCCGCCCCTGCAGGTAGAAATCCACATACCGCGGCATATCCTTCAGGAACCGGTTCGAGCCCATCGACGAACCCTGGATGCGCTTCTCCTGCAAGAAGCTCGGACCATCTAGCTCCACCTTCTGGCCCACCGGGATCATGCCGATGATGGTCGCCGTCCCGCCGATCGCCAAGCATTCGAACGCCTGCTCGGCAGCGCGCTTCAGCCCGATCGCCTCGAACGAATACTCCACGCCCCCACCCGAGATCTCCCGGATCGCCTCCACCGGGTCGCGGCTCGAAGCATCCACCACGTGCGTCGCGCCCAGCTCCTTCGCCTTCGCCAACTTCGACTCCACCGTATCCACCGCAATGATCATCCGCGCACCCCCGATGCGCGCTCCCTGGATCGCGGCCAGCCCCACGCCACCACACCCGAACACCGCCACCGAGGCCCCCGGCTCCATCTTCGCCGTGTTCAACACCGCCCCCACACCCGTCGTCACCCCACAGCCGATGAGCGCCGCCGCCTTTAGCGGCATATCCTCCCGAATCTTCACGATCGCGTTCTCGTGGAGCAGCATCTTCTCCGCATAGGCACCCAGATTCGCGAACTGCCCCACCGGCCGCCCGTTCCACGTCAGCTTCGGCGGCAGGTCCGGGCTGCGCTGCCGGCTCGGCGCCCGGCACAGATTCGGCCGCCCGCTCACACACATCTCGCAGTGCCCGCAGAACACACTCAGGCAACAGATCACGTGATCGCCCGGCTTCACATAGGTCACCTGGTCGCCCACCTCCTCCACAATCCCCGCCGCTTCGTGCCCGAGCACCGCCGGCGCCTGCAGCGGGTAGAGCCCATCCACGAAGTGCAAATCGCTGTGGCAAACCCCCGAGGCAACCGTCCGAACGATTACCTCACGGCCCCGCGGCCGGTCGATCTCCACCTCCTCGATCGTCAGCGGCTGGTGCGCCCCGTGAAATACCGCGGCCTTCATCGGTCATGCCCTCCTTCTCCCTGCCGAACTGGCGCGCGGAGTCTACCCCATTCATCGCCCGCAGGGGCGAACCATCACGAACGCTCCTTCAACAAGTCCCTGATCTCCCGCAGCAACGCGATATCCTCCGGCGTCGGCACATCGGCCGCAGCCTCGCCCCGCCGCCGCCGCTCCAACAGCACGTTCACCGGCTTGATGATCAAGAAAAAGATCACCGCCGCCACGATGACGAAATTCACCACCGCCTCCAAGAACAGCCCGAACTCGAGCGTCGCATCGCCAATGGCCAGGTCGATGTTGCCGAAGCTCGGCTGACCGAAGATCGCCGCGATGAACGGCGTCAAGAGGTTCGCGACCAGCGAATTGATCACCGCCGTAAAGGCAGCCCCGATGACCACCGCAATCGCCAGATCGAGCACGTTGCCGCGCAGGACGAAATCCCGAAACTCCTTCACGATGCCAATCATCCGTCGCCTCCTGCCCCATCAGGGGCGCGCAGGATGGCGGATTCTTCACGGACCACCCACCGCGCGTCAACACCCGGCCGTGCGGGCCAGCGAATCGCGAGCGCACCCCGCCCGCTCGCGCACGGGGGCACGGCCCCGCGGCTCGCCTACGCCAACCGCCGCCGCCCGATGAACCGCTTCGGCAGCCGAACCGTGAACGTCGCCCCCTCGCCCGGCTTGCTCGCCACCGTCGCCGTGCCCCCGTGCGCCCGCACCAGGTGCTTCACGATCGCCAAGCCAAGCCCCACTCCCGCGCTCGCCCGCGCCGCATCCGACTTGAAGAACCGCTCGAAAACCCGCGGCTGATCGTGCTCGGGAATCCCCGGGCCCTCGTCCCGCACGAAAATCGCCACCAAGTCGCCCTCGTCCCGCGCCTCGACCCACACTCTCCCGCCCGGCGGCGACCATTTCACCGCATTGTCCAGCAGGTTGGTCGCGATCCGAAGCAGCGCCGAGCGGTCGGCTTCCACCTCCATGTCCGCCCCCTCCACCACCACCGTTACATCGCCAGCCTGCGCTCGCGCCTGGAGCAGCCCCGCCGCCTCCGCTAGCAGCTGCCCCACATGCACCGGCTCCGGCTTCAGCTGGATCGCCCCCGACTCGATCCGCGAGAGGTCGAGCAGCTCGTTCACCAGCGTCGTCAACCGGTCCACCTGCCGCAGAATGCGCTCGTAGAACGCCGGCGTCTCATCCGGCTCGACCCCGTCGGCGAGCGTCTCCACCATCGCACGGATCGACGCCAGCGGCGTTCGCAGCTCGTGCGAAACGTTCGCCACGAAGTCCCGCCGCACCTGGTCCAGCCGCTGCACCTCGGTCAGGTCCGTCAAGATCAAGAGCACCGCCCAATCGCCCCCCTCGCGGATCGGCAGCGCCGCCGCCCGGAGCGGGACCCGCCCAGGCCCGAAGCTCACCACCGCCACCTGTCCCCGCCCCTCCGCCGCCGCGCGCTGCGCGAGCGCCTCGAGCTCGTAGTCCCGCGCCACCTCGATCAGCGGACGGCCGATCGCCTCCGCCATGCGGACCCCGAAGAGCGACGTCGCCGCCGGGTTCAGGAACCGAATCGACGTATCCGCGCTCAGCGCCACCATCGGGTCGGACGAGGCATCGAAGACCGCCTCCAGCCGGGCGTGTTCGAAGGCCACCGTCTCGAACAGCGTCGCCACCCGTCCAGCCATCACGTTGAACGCCCGCGTCAATTCACCCGCAGGCCCGGGCTCGTCCGGCACCTGCTGGGCGAGCTCGCCCTCCGCGATGCGCTCGGCCGCCTCGACCACCGTGCGAACGGCCCGCGAAGGCCGCCAAAAGGCGAAGTACCCGACCGCCGCTCCCAGCCCCGCCGTCAACGCGAACGCTGCCACCTCCCGAACACCCGGCCCGTCACTGAGCAGGCCAACGAGAAAGCCGACAACGGCCGCCACCAGCGCGATGCTCGCGCCCCGCGCCGCGAGGTCCCTGCTCATGGCTCAGCCTTCGAACAGGTAGCCGCTCCCCCGGATCGTCCGCAGCCTGCTCGGATTCGCTGGGTCGTCCTCGATCTTCTGGCGCAGCCAGCGCACATGGACATCCACCGTCCGCGGCCCGCCGTAAAAGTCGTACCCCCACACCTCGTCGAGGATCTGCTCACGCGTGAACACCTTTCCCGGGTGTTGCGCGAAGAATAGCAGGAGTTCGAACTCCTTCGGCTTCATGCGCACCAGCCGCCCGCCCCGCGTCACCTCCCGACGCTCCCGGTCCAACGTCAGATCCCCCGAGATGATCACACTCGGCCCCTGGTCTGGCACCGCCCTTGGCCCCGAACGTCGCAGGAGCGCCCGGATGCGCGCCATCAACTCCCGCATCCCGAACGGCTTCGCCAAATAGTCATCCGCCCCCGTGTCGAGCCCCGCCACCCGATCGCCCTCCCCGCCCAAAGCGGTGAGCATGATGATTGGCACATCCGAATCCCGCCGCAGCATGCGGCAGACCTGGATGCCGTCGATGCCCGGCAGCATCACGTCGAGCACGATGAGATCCGGTTGCTTCTCCCGCGCCAGCCGCAACCCATCGTCCCCCCGGGCGGCCGTCAGCACCTGATATCCCTCCCGCTTCAAGTTGTGCGCGAGCGTGAACAGGAGGGATTCCTCGTCTTCCACGACCAACACCTTCGGGTGCCGTTCTAGCGCCGCGACCATCGTCAATTCCCATCGTACGACGTCGTGTTAACGGAAAGGGAACGGATAGCCCCACGGCGCGCTCCGCCCGAGCGAGCTACACTCGAAACGGTGACGTCCACGCCCACGCCTCGCTCGCGCCAGACCGCCGGCTACGTTGCCCTCGCCCTCGCCGTCATCCTCGCGGTCGGCGCTACTGCCTACTTCTTCCTCTTCGCCCCCGACGAAGCGAGCGCCCCCACAGCCCCCGTCCTTCCCCAGGTGTACCCCGATACCGGCCCCATCGATCCCGAACGGCCCGAGATCGGCAAACCCGCGCCCGACTTCGCCCTCGTCGATGCCCGCGATACCACCGTCGTCCGACGCCTCTCCGACTTCCGCGGCAAGGTCCTCCTCCTCAACTGGTACGCCAGCTGGTGCGACCCCTGCCAGCGCGAAATCCCCGCCTTCATCGCCGCTCGCCAAGCCCTCGCCGGCCAACTCGAAATCGTGGGCGTCGACTACCTTGAACCACCGGAGAAGGCCCTCGGCATCCTCGACCGGCTCGGCGCCGATTACCCGGCCCTCCTCGATGCCGATGGCTCCGTCGCCAACCATTACCGCATCCCCGGGATGCCCACCACCTTCCTCATCGGCGCCGATGGCACGCTCCTCGCCATCCGGGCCGGCGAACTCCGGGAAGCGGAGCTCGCCACCTTCCTCGCCAAGGCTGGCCTCACCTACAATCCCAACTAGGCGAACCCACGCCACCGGACCACCGGGCCTGGGCAAACGGCCCGAATGGTCGCAACGTCGTGTTCAAAATTCGTTAAGGTATCGAAAGCCGGTCACGTCCCGCCTGGTGCGGAGGGGGCCATGCAGCGCATGTTCGATGCCCTGGCCTTCCATCTCCCATCCCACCCGCTCGAAGCGGTGGCGCTGCTCCTCGCCGTCGCTGTGACCGCCGCCGCCTGGACCCGCATCGGCGGAGCCCCGACCGGCCTCCTCGCCACCGCTGGCACCCTCGGCAGCTTCATCCAAATCGGCCACCCCGCCATCCCCCTCGCCATCGCCGCCGTCGGCCTGCTCCACCTGCACGCCGGCCGAACCATTCCCCCAGGCCGGTTCGCCCGCGAGGTCGCCATCGTCCTCGCCGGCTACCTCGCCTACGAGGCGGGCCGCTTCGCCGTCGTATCCGAGCCCGCTCCCGCCATCCGCAACGCTGAACGCATCGTCGATCTCGAACGCGCCTTCGGCCTCTTCCGCGAACGCGACATCCAGCAGCTTCTGACTGGCCCCTCGCCCGTCGTCGATGCCTGGAACCTCCTCTACTCCCACGCCTTTCTCGCCGTCGTCATCGGCGCCCTCCTCTGGCTCGTCGTCGCCGACCCGCCCCGCTACCGCCTCTATCGCAACGCCCTCGGCGCCTCGGCAGCCATCGCCCTCCCGCTCATCGCCCTCTTTCCCGTCGCGCCGCCTCGCCTCATCCCGGCCCTCGGCATCGACGACACCGTCATCAGCGCCGGCAACCCGCACCACTTCGCCAACGAATACGCCGCCATCCCGAGCCTCCATGTGGGCTGGATCGCGCTCACCGGCTGGATTTTCGCCCTCCCGCTCCGAGGCTGGCAGCGGCGGCTCGTCATGGTCGGGCCCGGCCTCGGCATGCTCCTCGTCGTCATCGTCACCGGCAACCACTACTGGTTCGATGGCCTCGTCGGCGCTGTCGTCTCCATCGGCCCGGCCGTGGCCTCGCAGCATTCCGCTCCCCTGCTCCGCTTCGCCCGCGAACTCGCCGCCGCCGCTCGGTCGCTCCCCTCTGTCGCCTGCCGCGACCCCCGCGGCCGATTCAGCGCCCTCTCGCTCGGTGGCCTCTTCATCTACCTCGGCCTCGCGCGGGTCGTGAACCCCGGATTCACCGACTTCTGGGGCTACCTCTTTTTCCAGGTCGGCGCGACCTTGCTCCTCCTCCTCCTCGCCGAAGGCCTCTTCGCCCGCGAGGGCGGCCTCAGCTGGTACACCCACGGCATCGCCGTCATCTGCACCTGGGCCGACGTCCTCGGCACCGACGGCGACCTCTACGCCCGCATCGACGAATACGACAAACTCACCCACTTCATGGGCACCGCCGCCTTCACCGCCGCCGCCTGGGAGATCCTCCGCGCCGTTGCCCTGCGCACCAGGTCCACAAGGCCCCCGCGTGACCGTTTCTTCCTCGCCGTCGCGATCGGCATCGCCGCCGGCATCGGCTGGGAGGTCTACGAATACCTCGGCGACGTCGTCTTCCAGACCACCCGCACCCAAGGCCGTTGGGATACCTTCAACGACCTCGTCAGCGACTCCGCCGGTGCCATCGCCATCGCCGCCCTCCTCTGGTGGCAGGAGCGACGCGTCGCCCTCGCCCTCCAATCCGGGCCCATGCCCCCGCGCCCGTGAGGCGCCCATCTCACCCGCCGTCGCCTTCGCGACGTCAGTCCTCCGGCGCCACTGCCCCGCCCCCTACCCCGTCAGCGCCGAATAGACGATCGCCCGCAGCTCGCGCCGAATGTTGTAGGCGTTCGAGGGCATCAACTGCGTCATGAAAATCACCACCAGATCCTCCATCGGATCGACCCAGAACGTCGTGCTCGCGGCCCCGCCCCACGAATACTCGCCCGGCGTGCCCGAAATCTGCGCCTTCGCCGGGTCGAGCGTCACCGAAAAGCCAAGCCCGAAGCCAATCCCCGCGAACGTCGTCTCCGCCCAGCGCCCCAGCGCATGGCTCGCCAAGTCCTTGCCATCCGGCAAGTGGTTCTCCGTCATCAACTCGAGCGTCTTCCGGCCGATGATGCGCACCCCATCGAGCTCCCCATCGTTCGACAGCGCCGAGCAGAACCGGAAATAGTCGCCGATCGTCGAGACCAACCCACCGCCACCCGAGAAGAACGTCGGCTCGCGCAGATAGGCGCTCTCCGCCGGGTCGTCGATGAGCCGGATCCCTCGCGGCCCCGCGCCGTAGCAGGCCGCGAACCGCTCCGCCTTCTCCGGCGGCACCCAGAATGCCGTGTCGCGCATCCCCAGCGGCTCGATCACGTTCCGAGCCAAGTAGCGGTCGAACCGTTCCCCGCTGATCACCTCCACCAAATAGCCACACACGTCCGTCGAGACCGAATAGTTCCAGTGCTCCCCTGGCGAAAACTCCAGCGGCAGCTCCGCCAGCGCCTCCACCATCCCCCGTAACGTCCCGTTCAGCTCCACCGTCCCGATCTTCCGCTCGCGGTACATCGCATCCACATTCGTCCGCTCCAGGAACCCGTAGGTGAGCCCGCTCTGATGCGTCAGGAGATCGCGCACCGTCATCGGTCGGCTCGCCGGCTTCGTCACGAGCGTCGGCCCGCTCCCCATCACATACACCCGGAGATTCGCCCACTCCGGAATGAACTTCTCGACCGGGTCGTCCAGCTGCACCAGTCCCCGCTCGTAGAGCTGCATCAGCGCGATCGAGGTCAGCGGCTTCGTCATCGAATAAATGCGGAAGATCGTGTCCGCGCGCATCGGCACGTTCCGCTCGCGGTCGGCAAGCCCATACGCTGCCAAGTGGCCGATCTCGCCCCCGCGTCCCACGAGCACCAGCGTCCCAGCGAGCCGGCCCGAATCAACGTACCGGCGGAGGTGCTCATCCAGGTAGCCCAGCCGAGTCGGATCGAGCCCAAGGTCCGTCGGCGACGAAGTTTCCAGTACGGCCATCCTGCATCCCCTGCGATAGGTTCCGCCGGGAGCCTACCAGACCGCCCCGCCGTCCGTCGCCTACACCAGCGCCACGATCGCCGGCAACACCTCGCCGATCGGCTCCCGGATGACCGCATGCGCCAGCTCGTCGTAGGGCGTCTCCTGCGCGTTGATAATCACCAGTCGCGCGCCATTGCGAAGCGCCACTTCGGGCAGATACGCAACCGGGTAGACCGTCAGCGACGTGCCGATCGCCAGGAACAGCTCGCACCGCGCCGCCGCCCGCTCCGAGCGGGCGTAATCCTCCGCCACCAGATTCTGCCCGAACGAGATCGTCGCCGATTTCAGGATACCGCCGCACCGCCGGCAGGGCGGGTCGTCTTCGCCCGCGCGGACCCGCTCCAGCACCCGCTCGATCGGGCCTCGCTCGCCACAGCCCATGCAGACATACTCCCGGAGATTGCCGTGAATCTCGACCATTCGCCCGAGCGAATTCCCGGCCTTCAGGTGGAGGCTATCGATGTTCTGGGTGACGAGCAGCTCCAGCTTCCCCTTCCGCTCCAGCTCGGCCAGCGCGAAGTGCCCGGCGTTCGGCTCCGCATCCGTCCAAAGCCCACCTTCGGCGCGGCCCCGCCAGGTGCGAATCCGCAGCTCGCGGTCGGCCAGATAGTTCTGGAGCGTCGCCGCCTTCTCGGCGCCCGGATTCCTCGTCCAGAGCCCATTCGGACCCCGAAAATCCGGAATCCCCGATTCCGTGCTGATTCCAGCGCCCGTCAGCACCACCGTCGCGGCGCTCTCGCGCAGCCACTCGGCCACCTGCCGGATCCGCCCATCGACCTCCGCAGGCATTTCCACCCTCCTCTGCCGGGCCTCGGATGCCCAGCGCATCGTCGATTCTGGCCCGCCGCCCCCTCGCCCGCCACCCACCGAACAGCCCCGTGCTCCGTGCTGCGCAGCCCGGGGGCCGGCTGTCAGCACGGAGCGCCCGCCCAGGGGGCGCCCGCCCGGTTCAGGTACCGGCAGGCCCCACGAACGTAATCTCCCGCCCGAGCGCGGCCAGCCCGAGCGAGTGCTGCAACTCGTCCGTCTTCCACGCCATCACGTTCCCGCCCACCATGTCGCGGAAGATCCGCTCCAGCGGCCGCGCCCGCACGTAAGCATGCGCCCCGCAGACCCGCATCGCTCCCGCCGCGACCTCCTCGCTCATCCGCCGCAAGTGGTAGACCACCCGGACCAGATAGCGCGTGAAGGCCTGCGCCGAATCGAACGGCGTCTCCAGCCGGCGCACCGCCTCGTAGAGCACCGTGCGGCCCGTCTCCAGCCAGTAATCCATCTCGCCGATAGCGAACTGCGCCCACGGCTGGTCGGCCCGATATCCCGGCTGCGTCGCTCCGAGCGCCACCATCGGGCCCGCCAGGTAGCCGTGCCGCTCCTTCACGTAGGCCACCGTGAAGTCGAACGCCGCCTGGGCCAGCCCCAGCCAAATCGCCAGGATGCCGAGCGCCCCCCGTGCCCGCATCTGGCTCTGCACATTCACCACCTTCGCCTGCGCCTCCAACACCATCCGCAACATCGCCGCCGGGATGATCAGCACCTCCGACTTCGGCAGCCGGGCCTCCTCCGCCACGATGTCGTGGCTCGCCGTACCCCGCAGCCCCATCGCATCCCAGTTGCCCAGCACGCAGATCCCCGGCGTCGCCAGCTCCGGAATCGAAATCACCACGTCCGGTTCCTGGCCCTCCGGCTTCTCCAGGAGCCCGCCGATGAGCGCGTACTTCGCCCCCTCGCTCATACTCGCGAATCCGGCCCGGCCGTTCACCACCACCCACTCCCCCTCGTCGCGGAAACGGAATCCCGCCTGTCGGTTGTCCAGCTGCCCCGTCGGGATCGACCCCGGCCCGCAGATCAGCGCACCGTTGCGACCAATGTCCGCGAGCACCCGGTTGCGGCGCTCGAACGGCGGCATCGATTCCAGGAAGCTCGCCACCAGCACGTGCATGTTCAGCGCCACCGCCGTCGAACCATCCCCGTACGCCACCTCCTCCATCACACGCATCTGCCCCTCGGCGCTGATCCCCAGCCCACCCAACTCCGGCCCCAGCGCCATCGATGGCACCCGCAACGCGAGCAACTCCTCGATGTTCTCCCGTGGGAACCTCCCCTCCCGGTCGTACATCGCCGCTCGCTCCTGCCACGGCCCGCGCGCCAGCTCACGCACCCTCCCGATGAGCTCCACTTCCCACGCTTCCATTGGACTCACCTGATATTTCGCTTTTCACGAAAGACTGCCAGAAGCATACCCAATCCTGCAGTCAGCGACACCCGCCGAAACCGTCCGGAAACGATAGAAGCCACCTATCTGGTGTATCGTATGCGCCAAGAACACCCGCACGCCGCGAGACGCCCATGCGCGACCCCTCGAGCCTGCTCGTCCCCGCCGATGGCCGCCCCTACACCTACCGCGGCGAAATTCTCGACGTGCCCCGCGCCGTCGAAGCCCTCAAAGGCGCCCTCCTCCACGTCTCCGAAGCGCTCCCCGGCCGGCTCCAGCTCCTCCAGCAGACCGCCCTCGCCCTCCTCACCCGCCGCCACCAGCTCCTCATCTCCCGCGCCGGCACCGGCAAATCCCTCTACGGCGACAGCGTCTTCAGCCAGTTCGAAGGCGACGTCTTCAAAGCCCAGTTCAGCCAGGGCACCCGCCTCGAAACCATCCTCGGCGGCCTCGACCTCAAACAATTCCACGAAGGCCGCCTCTGGCACAACACCGCCCACTCGCTCGTCACCGCCGATTTCGCCTATCTCGACGAATTCATGAACGCCAACGACGTCGTCCTCGAAGCGATCCTCGGCATCCTCAACGAGCGCCGCTTCCAGCAAGGCGAACAACAAGAAGACGCCCGCCTGCACACCGCCCTCGCCATGACCAACCACCTCAAATTCTCCGCCATCGCCGAGCCCATACTCGATCGCTTCATGTTCAAAGCCTCCATCGACCCAGCCGGCGATACCCTCAACGACATCCTCATCGACCTCGCCTACGCCCGCCACCACGGCCGCGCCCAGCCCCCCGAGCACCGCATCCCCCTCGAAACCCTGCGCGAACTCTCCGCCATCGTCCTCGGCGAACACCCCGAGCGCCGGATCGAAGCCCCCCACGACATCCTCTTCCTCAAGAACGAAGTCATCGACGCCTACGTCACCCGCCACGCCGCTCGCACCCAGGCCGCCGGCATCACCCGGCCCACCACCGACGGCTACGTTTCGCCGCGCACCAAGGCCGCCTGCCGCGACGTCCTCAACGCCTCCGCCCTCCTGCACCACCGCGACACCGTCGACCGCTCCGACCTCGCCGCCCTTCGCTTCGTTCTCACCATCATCCCCGGCAACGACCGCGCCCTCCACGACCCAGGACAGGACATCTTCGCCGAAGCCCTCCAATCCACCCTCGCCGGCTACACCGAAGCCGACCTCGAAACCGTCCGCGAGCTCACCGCCATCGCCCAATCCTTCCACCTCTACCTCCACGGCATCCCCATCGAAGCCCAACCCGCCCACCGCGGCCTCATCCGCTTCGTGCTCGCCCTCATCGGGAAAACCAGCTGGCACGACGTCACCATCGAAACCTTCCTCGAAGCCCTCCGCGGGCGAACCATCACCAACCCCCGCGTCAACGCCCTCCGCGAAGAAATCCTCGAAGAAGTCGAGGAGTACGCCGATGCCTGACCTCTATCCCGACCTCGCCGGCGCCTCCCCCGCCGCCCGCGCAGCCGCCGTCCAGGCCGACCTCGAAGCCCTCTACCGTTCGTGGAGCATCCTCGACCTCGTCGGCGAAACCGTCGATGCCCTTCCCCCCGAATGGCTCCGGATCCTCAACATCGCCCGTACCCTGCGTGAAGGCATCCCCCTCCCCGGAGTCGATCTCGCCCCCGAAATCCAGCGCCTCCTCCAGGCCCAGCGCCCCGAGTACCACCTCGTCGAACACCGCGAACGGAAACATCGCATCGTCTACCCCGTCCAGCCCGACACCCGCATCCAGCCCCTCCGCCACCTCGAAGACCTGCCACAGATTACCATGCCCGACCTCCTCCTCCGCGACCTCGACCCCGCCATCTTCGAATTCCGCCTCGTCTCCGGCGACATCAACGCCCTCTACCACGTCGACCCCGGCCCCGCCGAAGAAGACTACGACGAGGTACGGCTCGAGCGCGTCCCCAAACCACCGCCCGGGGCCCGGCCCCGCCAGCGCGTCTACGTCCTCCTCGATGTCTCCAACTCCATGCGCGAGGCCAACAAACTCCTCTTCGCCAAAGCGCTCGTCCTCGCCTACCTCCTCACCGCCTGCGAAGAACGCGCCCGCATCAGCTTTCGCACCTTCGCCAACCGCATCCACCCGCGGACCGACTGCACCACCCCCGCCGACTTCCCTCCCCTCGCCAAACGCATCCTCCAGGTCACGCCCGACGGCTCGACCGATATCCGCATCGCCCTCGCCACCGCCATCGGCGACATCGGCGAACTCGACGCCATCGGGCGCGACCGCACCGGATTCGCCCCTTCACCGACCGAGCTCCTCCTCATCTCCGACGTCGAGTCCTACGCCATCCCCTCCATCCCGCGTTGGGTCCGCCTCCACACCATCCACCTCAAAGGCGGCCCCATGGCCAAGAACTACGTCGCCAGCTTCGAGCAGGTCCGCCAAGCCAGCGCCACCTTCACCGAAATCGAAACCACCCGCCTCGCCCTCCCCGGGACAGCGCGCGAGCGCTGGCTCCTCCAGCAAGACGGGCGACTCGCCCGCGACATCGACGCCACCCAACGCGGCGCCGCAGCCACCGACCGCCTCGAAAAGCGAAACGCACTCCTCCGCGCCTACGAGCGGATGGCCGAAGCGGCCGCCGGCGAAGGTAAGCGGCCCGTCGGCGCCGCCAGAGGGGCGCCCGGATTCGGCGGCACGCCCTCCCCACTGCACATCCTTTGCCGCTGGCTCGCCGCCCTCCTCCATCCCATTCGGGCCCTCCGCCGCCCCGCCCCGACGCGCCGCCAGGCCGCCTACGCCGGCACCGTCCTCTTCCGGGCCCGTCGCTAGCCCCGCAAACTCCCATCCGGGAAGACCGTCCCCGCCAGCCGCCCCCGCGCGATCAGCGCCGGAGTAACCAGCGCCCCCGTAAAATCCGCGCGCGACAAATCCGCGAACTCGAAATTCACCCCCGGGCCCACTGCCCGCTCCAGCACCGCGCCCGTGAGGTTCGCCCGCACCAAGACCGTCGACGCCAGCGCCGCCTCCGTCAGGTCCGCCTGGCGCAAACTGGCGCCCTCGCACTGCGCATGCGAGAGATCCGCCCAGCGCAAATTCGCCCCATCCAACCGCGCACCCAGGAGCTTCGCCCGCCGCAGCGAGGCCGCCTCCAGATTCGCCCCCTGGAGCAGCGCACCTCGCAGGTCGCACCCCGCAAGGTCGAGGCCGCGGAGGTCCACCCCCCGCAAATCGGCGCCCGGCGCGCTCGCGCCCGCCCCCAGCACCACTCCGCCCACCGCCAGCGGCCCGCTCCGGAAGCCAGCCGGTACCCGCCCAGCCGCCGAGGCCGGCCGGCCATCCCCGCCGTCCCGCTCCCCCGCCACGCGCAGGTGCTCCGCCCGCGCCCGGTCGTAGGCCGCCCGCAGCCGATCGTCACCCAAGATCGACCACGCCTCGCGGAGGCGCTGACGTTGGCGCGTCAGCCGCTCCCCCGAAACATCCTTCGCCAGCAGCTCGTCCGCCAGATCCGCGATCGCCCGCCGGATCGCCTCGCGCGATGCCCCCGCCGGAACGCCGAGGAACTCGTACCAATCGAACGACCCGTCGATGCGCGGCGCCGCCCCCGGCTCCCCCGGCCGGCCATCCTGTGGCGGCGGATCGGCTGGCCGCGGCCGTTGCGCCGGGCGCCCCGCCGCCCCAGGGCGCGCCCGTGGCCGCCCGCTCCCCGCAGCAGCCCGCCCCGCCCGCGCCCCAGAAAACGCCCGCGCCGCCCCTGCCGGACGCGAGCGGTCGTACTCCGCCCGCCGCACCGGGTCGCGCAGCACCTCCCACGCCTCGTTGATGCGGCGCATCCGCACCGCCGCCTCCGCCGACGAGTTCACATCCGGGTGGTGCTCCCGTGCCAGCCGCCGGTAGGCAGCCCGCACCTCCTCGAACGATGCCGAGGCCGAAACCTCCAACTCCGCATAGTAATCGCGCGCCGGACCCACCCCGCTAGTATCCCACGCCACCCGCGGAGCGGAGACTCCTTGCATGGCCCCGTTCGGCCGCGTACCATTGTTGAGCGAGTTACTCTACTTTTCCCAAGGGGCCCCGCATGCTCGTTTCCACCCGCGGCGACTACGGCCTTCGCGCCCTCATCGAGCTCGCCGCGAACTACGGGGGCGGCCCCCTCCAATCATCGGAGATCGCCCTTCGCCGCCACATCCCCGAACAGTACCTTGACCAACTCCTCGCCACCCTCCGGAAAGCCGGCTTCATCCGCAGCCTGCGCGGCCCGGCCGGCGGCCACGAACTCGTCCGCCCGCCCGACCAGATCACCGTCAAAGAAGTCGTCGAAGCCCTCGAAGGCAGCCTCTCCCCCGTCTCCTGGCTCGACGAGCCCCCCGAGATGACCGACCACCCCCATCGATGCGGCCAGCGCGAAATCTGGGAGCGCATCCGCCACGCCACCGAGGAGATCCTCTCCTCCTACACCATCGCCGACTTGCTCGAACGCGAGCCCACCGCCGTCGCCGGGAGATGGGTCATATGACCGTCCATAGCAGCCGCCCCCTCGTCGCCGATTCCGTCCTCGACCTCATCGGGGGCACACCCCTCGTCCGCCTCAAGCGGGTCATCCCCCAGGACGCCGCCGCCGTCCTCGGCAAAATGGAGAGCCTCAACCCCGGCGGCAGCGTCAAAGACCGCATCGCCCTCGCCATGATCGAAGAAGCCGAACGGAGCGGCCGCCTCCAACCCGGTGCCACCATCGTCGAGCCCACCTCTGGCAACACCGGCATCGGCCTCGCCCTCGTCGCCGCCGTCAAAGGCTACCGCCTCATCCTCACCATGCCCGAAGACATGTCCATCGAGCGCCGCCGCCTCCTCGAACGCTACGGCGCCGAGCTCGTCCTCACCCCCGCCATCGAAGGCATGACCGGCGCCGTCTTCGCCGCCCAAGAACTCTGCCGCGAACACCCCGATTACTTCATGCCCCAGCAGTTCGAAAACCCCGCCAACCCCGCCGTCCACGAACGCACCACCGCCCGCGAAATCCTCCACGCCACCGGTGGCCAGATCGATGCCTTCGTCGCCGGCGTCGGCACCGGCGGCACCATCACCGGCGTCGGCCACATCCTTCGCAACGAACTCGGCGATCGCGTCCGCATCGTCGCCGTCGAGCCCGCCCGCTCCCCCGTCCTCTCCGGCGGCCGCGCCGGCATGCACGCCATCCAGGGGATCGGCGCCAGCTTCGTCCCCGGCGTCCTCGACCGCACCGTCTACGACGAAATCATCCGCGTCGAAGACAAAGACGCCATCCAATGGTCCAAACGGCTCGCCCGCGAAGAAGGCATCCTCGCCGGCATCTCCGCCGGCGCCAACGTCTTCGCCGCCCGCAAAATCGCCGAACGCCTCGGCGCCGGCAAGACGGTCGTCACCGTCATCTGCGACACTGGAGAACGCTACCTCAGCGTCAACATGTAGCCCGTCGGAAACCCCCAATCGCACCCACCGCAGAGAGAGTTGCGATGTGCAACCATAGTTCAGCTGACCAGCGCCGAAGGAGGACCCCCGTGTCAGTCAACGTCTACATCCCCACCCCGTTCCGCCGCCTCGTCGGCAACCGCGCCAGCGTCCGGGCAACTGGCGTCACCATCAGCGACATCATCGACGACCTCGACCGCCAGTTCCCCGGCTTCCGCGCCCAGCTCGTCGATTCCACCGGTCAGCGCGCCCGCCACATCAACATCTACGTCAACCAAGTCGAAATCGAAAACCTCGCCGGCGAAGCCACCGAGCTCCACGAAGGCGACGAAGTCGCCGTCATCCCCGCCCTCGCCGGCGGCGCCCCCACCGCACTCACCCCCGAAATGGTCGAGCGCTACAGCCGCCACATCATCATGCCCCAGGTCGGGAGCGCCGGACAGCGCAAAATCATCGAATCCAAAGTCCTCATCATCGGCGCCGGCGGCCTCGGCTCCCCCGTCGCCCTCTACCTCGCCCTCGCCGGCGTCGGCACCATCGGCATCGTCGACTTCGACGTCGTCGATCGCTCCAACCTCCAGCGCCAAATCCTCCACCAAACCGACGACATCGGAAAACCCAAAGTCCAGTCCGCCCGCGAAACCCTCCTCGCCCACAACCCCAACATCCAGGTCGTCACCCACGAGGCACCGATCACCAGCGACAACGCCATGGAGATCATCGGCCAATACGACATCGTCGTGAACGGCGCCGATAACTTCGCCACCCGTTACCTCGTCAACGACGCCTGCTACCTCCTCCGAAAGCCCCTCGTCGATGGCTCCATCCTCATGTTCGACGGACAGGCCACCACCTACCTCCCCGGGAAAGGCTGCTACCGCTGCCTCTACCCCGCACCGCCACCGCCCGGCATGGTGCCCTCCTGCGCCGAAGCCGGCGTCCTCGGCGCCATGTGCGCCACCATCGGCAGCATCCAGGCCACCGAAGTCCTCAAACTCATCCTCGAGATCGGCGAACCCCTCGTCAACCGGCTCCTCCTCTACGATGCCCTTTCCCTCGAATTCCGCATCGTCAAAGTCCGGCGCGACCCCGACTGCCCCCTCTGCGGCGACAACCCCACCATCCACGAACTCATCGACTACGAAGCCTTCTGCGGCGCGCCCATCCCCCACGCCGCCGCCCCCTTCGGCGGCTAGCCCAGCATCCCACCACGGAGAAGCCCGAGCCACCCATGACCAGCACCGCTACCCCCACCGTCAGCGTCCGCCTCACCGCCGTCCTCCAAAAGCTCACCGGCGGGCAAAAGACCATCGAAGCCTCCGGCCGAACCGTCGCCGAAGTCTTCGACGACATCGAAACCCGCTACCCCGGCTTCAAAGCCCAGGTCTACGGCCCCGACGGCAAACCCCACCGCTTCGTCAACATCTACCTCAACGACGAAGACATCCGGTACACCGGCGGCATCGACACCCCCCTCGAGGCTGGCGACATCCTCGATATCCTGCCCGCCCTAGCCGGCGGCCAGTGACACCCGCGCCATGGCGCTCTACCACTCCATCCTCGAACTCATCGGCAACACCCCCCTCGTCGAGATGCGCTCCATCTCGCCGCGGCCCGGCATCCACCTCTACGCCAAACTCGAAGGCCAAAACCCCACCGGCTCCGTCAAAGACCGCATCGCCAAGTACATGATCGAAGCCGCCGAAGCCCGCGGCGAGCTCCGACCCGGCGACACCATCCTCGAGCCCACCTCCGGGAACACCGGCATCGGCCTCGCCATGATCGGCCGCGTCAAAGGCTACCGCGTCGTCTGCGTCATGCCCGAAAGCGTCAGCGAAGAACGCACCTTCCTCCTCCGCGCCTACGGCGCCGAGATCATCTACAGCCCCGGCGAACTCGGCTCCAACGGCGCCATCGCCAAAGCCAAAGAGATCGTCGAAGCCAACCCCGGCAAGTACTACTTCCCCTACCAATACGCCAACGAAGCCAACCCCCGCGCCCACTACGAAACCACCGGCCCCGAAATCCTCCGCGACCTCCCCGAAGTCACCGTCTTCGTCGCCGGCCTCGGCACCGGTGGCACCCTCACCGGCACCGGCCGCTACCTCAAAGAACACAAGCCCGGCGTCAAGATCATCGCCGCCGCACCACACCCCGGCGACCTCGTCCAAGGCCTCCGCGCCCTCGAAGAAGGCTTCATCCCGCCCGTCTTCGACGAAACCGTCCTCGACGGCAAAATCGTCGTCGATAGCCGCTCCAGCTTCGCCATGGCCAAAGAACTCACCCAAAGAGAAGGCCTCTTCGTTGGCATCAGTTGCGGCGCCGTCGTCAAAGCCGCCCTCAAAGCCGCCGAACGCCTCCAAGGCGAACAGCACATCGTCTGCCTCCTCGCCGACGGCGGCTGGAAATACCTCTCTTCCAACCTCTGGACCACCGACTGGGAAGACCTTCCCGAAGACATCGAAAGCAAAATCTGGTGGTAGCTGCCCCGCGCGCACGCGACCTCGGCTGACGCCGCCGCCACCTACCCTCCCCCTTGGAACCCACCGCACCGGGCGCCCCGGGGCCACCGCCGTCCCCTCCACCGCCCGGACGACCCCATCCACGGAGGAGGACCCACGTGTACTGCCCCAGCTGCACCAGCTGGTCCGCCGAGTCGGCAGCCTTCTGCTGGAAATGCGGCCTGCCGCTCCGCGGCCAGACGACCGAACCGCCGCCCCCACCCCCAGCCAGCGGCTCCCGGCCCGTCTCCAGCGTGCCGTTCGCGTCGCGGCCCGCGCAGGCCCTCCACGCCCCTCCCCCTTCGCCATATCCCACACCCACCCGGCCACCCTCCGTCCACCACCCGCCCCTGGCCGGATCGGCCATCGGCACCGGTTGGACCTACCGCTCAGCCTCCGGGCTGGCGGGCAGCATCTCCGGTTTCGCCGTCCTGATAGCGCTCACTGTCGGCCTCGGCGCGACCTTCGCGTTCATCGGCCTCGTCGTCGACGACACCGATCCCATCGTCATCGGCATCGCAATCTCCTTGGTCGGGGTGTTCGCCACCCTCCTCCAATACCCCCTGCTCATCGTTTGGACCCGGCGCATCACCGGCAACCTCCTCCCGTTCCAAGCCGACCTTCGATTCGGTACCGGCTGGGCAATCGCCGCATGGTTCATCCCCATCCTGTCGCTCTGGTACCCGATCCGAATCTGGAATCAGGCATGGCGCGCCACCAGGCCCGACCTCGTCCCCCCGATCGGTTGGAAGTGGGAAGGCTGGCCAGCGCCCACGATCCACGCCATCTGCTGGATGCTCAATTTCATCGGCAGCGTCGTATGGCTCAACGGCGTGCCCACCCTCGATCCCGAAGCCGCCCCAGCACCGTACCTCCAAGTCGCCGGTGGCTGGCTCTGGGCCCTCGCCAACCTGCTCCTCATCTTCGTCGTCCAGGCCCTCACCTCCCGCCAAGACACGTACGCCCGGCAGTACCTGCCAAACCTCTCCCCCAGCTCTCACCTCCCTCCAGCCCCCTTCCGCCCCGTCCAGTACTGACCCCGAATCCCCCGAACGCCAGCGGCCCGGCAGCCAACGGCTGCCGGGCCGCCATCTCCACGCCCCCGCACGTTCAGCCGGCGCCGTCCTCCTCCCCGCCGCCATCCCCCGCCGCACCCCGCCCTCCCGCGCGTTGGCCAAGCTCGCGGTCCAAGAACAAAAGCCCCGTCCGGTCCTCGCCCACCATCCGCAGCCGCTCCAGAATCGTCGAAACCGTCGCCTCCTCCTCCGTCTGCTCGTTCACGAACCACTGCAAGAGCGGCAGCGAAGCGTAGTCCCGCTCCTCCAGCGCCAGCGCGTACAAGTCGTGGATCGCCTTCGTCACCCGTTGCTCGTGCCGTAGCGCCGCCTCGAACGCCTCCACCACCGTCGCCGGCGTCGGCGCCGGCTTGTCCAGCGCCAGCAATTCCAGCTTCCCGCCCCGCTCCAGCACGAAATTGATGAACTTCATCGCGTGCACGTGCTCCTCCGCCGATTGGAGCCGCATCCAGTGGCTGAACCCCGGAAAACTCCGGAGCTCGAAATCCGCCCCCATCTGCAAATACACGAACGACGACTCGAACTCCAGCTTGATCTGCGCGTTGTACGCCCGCGTCAGCGATTCCGAAAGCTGCATCGCAAACCTCCAAAGCCGAATCCGGCCATCTCCGAGTCTACCCCACCCCCGACCCCTCGGTGCGCCCCGCGCTTACCCCCTACCCCACGATCCGCTATCCTGCCCCTGGCACCGGGACCGACCGCAAGGCCCGAAGCCAGGATGGTTCCCCCGCGCATGCTCCTCGCCTTCGACATCGGCAACACCTCCATCCACATCGGCCTTTGGGATGCTGACCGCCTCGTCGATACCTGGCGTATCGGCGTCGAACGCGAAAAACTCCCCGACGAATACGGCGTCCTCATCCTCTCCCTCCTCGAATACAGCGACATCGACCCCGCCAGCATCACCGCCTGCATCATCGGCTGCGACGTCCCCCCGCTCATCCCCACCTTCGAGCAGGTCTGCCGCAAATACTTCCGGGTCGAACCCCTCCTCGTCGGTCACGGCCTCCGCACCGGCGTCCGCATCCTCTACGACAATCCGCGCCAGCTCGGCGCCGACCGCATCATCGACGCCGTCGCCGCCAGCCGCCTCTACGGCACCCCCGTCATCATCGTCGACTTCGGCACCGCCACCGTCTTCGATGCCGTCAACGAGCAGGGCGATTACCTCGGTGGCGCCATCGCCCCCGGCATCGGCATCGCCTCCGAAGCCCTCTTCTCCCGCGCCGCCATGCTCTACCGCGTCCAGCTCGAACGCCCGCCCGCAGCCATCGGCAAGAACACCGTCCACGCCATGCAGTCCGGCATCCTCTTCGGCTACGTCGGCCTCGTCGAAGGCCTCGTCGCCCGCTTCAAACAGGAGCTCGGCGGTAACCCGCCCGTCGTCGCCACCGGTGGCCTCGCCTCCCTCGTCGCAGCCGAAACCGACTGCATCGACATCGTCAACGGCGACCTCACCCTCATCGGCCTTCGCCTCATCTACGAACTCAACACCGACCGCGACTGACCGACCGAAAAGAAGGGCCTCCCCCATGCCCGCGTTCACCCCTCGCGACCTTCCCCTCCAAGACCTCCACATCGTCCTCGGCGTCACCGGATCCATCTCCTGCTACAAAGCCGCCGATCTCGCCAGCAAACTCCGCCAGGCCGGCGCCGCCGTCGAAGTCGTCATGACCCCCGCCGCGGCCCAATTCATCTCCCCCCTCACCTTCCGCTCCCTCACCGGCCGCGATGTCATCGTCGACATGTTCCAAGCCGCCGAAGCCGAAGCCCACGTCGAAGTCGCCCGCCGCGCCGATGCCATGGTCATCGCCCCCGCAACCGCCGATTGCCTCGCGAGCCTCGCCCACGGCCTCGCCGGCGACATGGTCGCCCTCACCGCCCTCGCAACCCGCGCCCCCATCCTCCTCGCTCCCGCCATGGACAACCACATGTGGGAACATCCCGCCACCCAAGAGAACGTCCTCACCCTCCGCGAGCGGGGCGTCGCGTTCGTCGGCCCCATGGAGGGGCGCCTCGCCAGCGGCCGCACCGGAGCCGGCCGCCTCGCCGAAGTACCCCAGATCATTGGCGCCCTCCGCCAGCTCCTCGGCCAGCGGACCGGCGACCTGCGCGGCCGGCACATCGTCGTCTCCGCCGGCGGCACCCACGAACCCCTCGACCCCGTCCGCTTCATCGGCAACCGCTCCAGCGGCCGCATGGGCTTCGCCATCGCCGAGGCCGCCCGCGACCGCGGCGCCTTCGTCACCCTCGTCGCCGGCCCCGTCGCCCTCGAAACCCCCTGGGGCATCCAGCGCGTCGACATCCAGACCGTCGCCGAGATGCTCGTCGCCCTCGAACAGGCCACCGCCGACTCCGACGCCATCATCATGGCCGCCGCCCCCGCCGACTTCCGCCCCGCCCACCCCGCCGACCACAAAATCAAAAAAGCCCCCGACCAATCATCCCTCACCATCGAGCTCGCCCAGAATCCCGACATCATCGCCAGCCTCCCCGGTGGAGGCGTACGCGTCGGATTCGCAGCCGAAACCCGCAACCTCGCCGACTACGCCCGCCAAAAGCTCCCCGCCAAGCGCCTCCACTTCATCGTCGCCAACGACGTCAGCGCCCCCGGATCCGGGTTCGGCACCGAGACCAACCAAGTCGTCATCTTTCACGACGATGGCCGCGTCGAAGAGTTCCCCCTCCTCTCCAAATACGCCGTCGCCCACCTCATCCTCGACCGCGTCCGAGAGCGGCTCCAACCCCAATCCTGACGTTCGCCGCCTAGGCCCCGGGCGTCGGGTCGCCCGCGCTCAGCATCCGCCCCAGCCACTCCCGCGGCGGTGGGAGCTGCCTGCGATAGCGCAGGTAGAACACCGTCGCCGGCACCGCCAGCGCCACCGCAATCAGCCCCGCCGACACCGCCTGTGCCTCCCACGACTTCCCGAACGAATCGCCGAACGCCACCACCACCGTCGTCGGCACGATCGAACCGAAAAACACCAGCGTCGTGAACAACCGGAACGACATCCCCGTGAGCCCCGCCGCATAGGCCGCGAAATCGAACGAAACTGGCATCATCCGCCACCAGAACACCAAATGCGGCCCCATCTCCTTCGCCAGGCGATCCACCCGTTCGGCCCCCTCCCTTCCGATGAGCCGCGGAATGAACCGCCGACCGAACCTCCGCGAAATCGCAAAGATCACCACCGAGCCCAACAGCTGCCCCAGTACCGAATAGACCACACCCCAGACCGTACCCCAGGCGATCCCCGCCGCGATCATGAACGGCGGGTTCGGGATGGGCGCCACCACCATCGCCAAGGCCAGCACCAGAATCAGCAGCACCGGCCCCCACGGCCCAAGGTCCCGAATCCACGCACGCACCGCCTCCACATCGATATCGCCCGTCAGCAGCCCCAGCAGCACCACGCCACTCGCCCCGCCCAAGGCCAGCACCCCGAGCACCCGCCGCCGGAACTTCGGGTCCGCCAGGAGCGGCGTGCCCGGCGGCAACGGCCCCGCCTGCCGATTGGCACCGAGCAAATCGCCCAGCTCCCCCCACGTCACATACGCCACCACCAGCCCCAGCCC
>NZ_DAOUBJ010000042.1:0-28430 GCF_034432735.1 Tepidiforma sp.
GGCCCAGCGCCGTCATCATCACCCTCGGCGAAAGTGGCGCACTCGTCCTCCCTGCCGCCGGCGCCACGCCCACCCACGTCCCGTCGCCGCCCGTCCAAGCCGTCGATACCGTCGGTGCCGGCGACGCATTCTGCGGAGCGCTCGCCGTCCGAATCGCCGCCGGCGATACGCTCCTGGCCGCCGTCGCCTTCGCTTGTCGGGCTGCCGCCCTCGCCTGCACCAGGCCCGGAGCCGCCGCCGCCCTCCCCTCGCTCGCCGAAATCGAACAATTTACCCGCACCTTGCCCTCCGGAACGGAACCTTCGTTCCCACCCCAACGTTTCACCTTGTGACATCCCGTCGCGACACCGATACTGAAAGGCGCCCCGGGGTCCCAGCTTGAGCGTTCTCCAGCGATTCTGCCCCCTCTGCGATCGCGCGTTCGAAAGCGGCGAAGCCGTCCTCCGCTGCACCGGCTGCAGCGTCCTCCACCACCCCGGTTGCTGGGTGGCCAACAACGGCTGCGCAACTTCCGAACCCCACCAATCCGTTCCCCAGGCCATGGCCTACGGCGCCAACGAACGCAGCCCCGGCGAGCCTGCCCCCCATCCAGCAGAGGGCACGCGCGTCGCCGCGCCCCGCTCCGAATCCCACCCCATTCCACCCCCAGCCCCCGCAACGAACCCCGACGAAGTCCCCCATCCCGAGCAGAACCCCGAACCCCTCATCGGGACCCCCTTCGTCCGGCGCCAGCTCCCGGAAGAGGTCGTTCCACCCGTCGGGAGCGGCCCCCGCCGCTACCGTCCCCCACGCGACGAGTCCCTGCCGCGCAAACCCCTCCCCCGCATCTACGGCCGCCATCGTTGGCTCGGCTACTGGTACGTGCCCGTCGCCGTCGCCCTCGCCATCGGCACCGCCTTCGCCATCATCTGGGCAGCCGAGCGCCTCACCCGCGACCAATCCGCCAGCCCTGCGCCCTCACCCGCCACCTCCACCCAGACCGCCCCCACCCCCACCGCGACTGCCCCAGCCTTCTCCACGCCCGCGCCTTCGCCCACCGGCGCCCTGCCGACACCCTCCGTCACTGCATCCGTCGGACCGGGAAAGTTCACCGCCGGACAGCGGCTCACCGTCGCTGGCACCGGTGACTGCCTCAACGTCCGCACCAAGCCGGGCACCGAAAACGACGCCATCGTCTGCCTCCAGGATGGCGCCGAAGTGCGCGTCACTGGCGGGCCTCAGCAGGCCGGCAACTACACCTGGTGGAAAATCCAAACCGCGCAGGGTGAAGGATGGGCAGTCGAAGATTACCTCACCCCCGCGCCCTGATACCGCTCATCGCCATCGGTCCCCTCCTGCTCGGTGCTTGCGCGTGCGCCGCCGGCCGCAGCCCCGAAACGCCGACGCCTCCGCCCGACACCGCCACACCCTCCCCGACAACCACCCCGCCGCCTACCCCCACCCCCGACCTCGTCGGCCCACCACCTCGCGACATCGCCGAAGCACGCGCCGCCCTCGACCGGCTCCAGCGCACCATCGGCGCCTGCAACGAACAAGTCGTCGCCCGCTGGAACGTCGCCTGCACAACGGGCGACATCGATGGCGACCTCGTCGACGACACCGCCGTCCTCCTCCCGCTCAGCCAGCCCGCACCCGTCGGGCCCCATCCAGGCGTCGCCTTGGTCAACCTCTCCACCGCGCCAGGGTACGTCGCCCTCTCCCTGCCCGGCGCCGCCGACACCTCCATCCTCGGACGAGCCATCTTCGCCATCGCCAACCGCGATCCATCGCCCCGCCCGGAGCTTTCCTTCCTCGAAAACCTCTGCACCGCAACCCGCTGTGCCAGCCTCGTGCGCATCTACACCTGGGACGGCTCCACCTGGCGCGACATCGGCCCCGCCGACCAGGGCATCACCGGCATCGATTTTGTCTCCATCCAAGGCCTCGGCACCGCCACCACCATCCTCATGCACAGCCAGCCCACCGATAACCCGGTCGCAGGCCCCACCCGCGGTGGCACCTACCGGTACACCCTCCAGGCCGGACGCTACACCCTCTCCCAAGCCGACCTCGACCCGCCTCAATATCTCTTCCACGCCATCCTCGATGCCGATGCCCTCTTCGAACGCGGCCGCTGGGACGAAGCCATCGCATCCTACGAAGCTATCCTCGCCAACCCCAACCTCCGCGATTGGCGCGCCGAAAACGACCGTGGCAACTCCCGGGACGCCCTCGTCACCTACGCCCTCTTCCGCATCGCCGTGGCGACCGCCGCCAGCGGCCGCGACCCCAACGATGCCATCGACCGCGTCATCCGCGAGGGCCGCGAACCCGTCTTCGTCAACGCCGCCGAAGCCTTCCGCAAAGGCTACCAGGAACGAACATCGGTCGTCGGCGGCTGCCTCGAAGCCACCCGCTACCTCGCCACCACCGGCCCCGGCATCGATACCCCAGGCCACGTCCGACGCCTCATGGACCACGGCTACGCCAACCCGCAGTACACCTACCGCGACATCTGCCCCCTTTAGCCGCAGCCACCCCGGCGCGCCCAGCCCCTCATCCCAGCGCACGCCGTAGATTCGCCATCTCGATCGCCGCCAAGGCCGCCTCCTCCCCCTTGTGCCCATCCTTCCCCCCCGTCCGCGAAAGCGCCTGGTCCACCGTATCCACGGTCAAAACCCCGAAGATGACCGGAACGCCCGTACGCTGCGCCGCCTGCCGGATCCCCTCCGCTGCACCCCCAGCCACATACTCGAAGTGCGCCGTCTCCCCCCGGATCACCGCCCCGAGACAGATCACCGCATCGAATCGCCCCGAGCTCGCCGCCCACATCGCCGCCGTCGGCAGCTCGAAAGCGCCAGGCACCCAGGCAACCGTCACCCCATCCTCGGCTACCCCCCGCTCCCGCAGCACCCGCTCCGCACCCTCGAGCAGCCGGCGCGTCACGAACTCGTTCCACCGCGAGACCACCACGCAAACCCGGAGCCCTTGGCCCTCGTGCGAACCCTCCACCACCCTGCTCATCCACCCCCCTCCACCGCCAGCGATTCGAGCCCATCCAACAGGTGGCCCATCCGCTGTCGCTTCGTCTCCAGATAGCGGATGTTGTGCGGATTCGGCGTCGTCACGATCGGAACGCGCTCCACCACCTCCAACCCATACGCCTCCAGCCCTGCCCGCTTCGCCGGGTTGTTCGTAATCAGCCGCATCTTGCTCACACCGATGTCCCGCAGAATCTGCATCCCGATGCCATAGTCCCGCCGGTCCGCCGGAAACCCTAGCGCCAGATTCGCATCCACCGTATCCAAGCCCCGCTCCTGCAGCTCGTACGTCCGCAGCTTGTTGTGCAGCCCAATCCCACGCCCCTCCTGCCGCATGTACAGAAACACCCCACCCTCCTCCGCGATCATCCGCAGCGCCTTCTCCTTCTGCTCTCCACAATCGCACCGCAACGAACCGAACACATCGCCGGTCACACACTGGTCGTGCACCCGTACCAGCGTCGGCCGGTCCGGATCGATCTCCCCCTTCACCAGCGCCACGTGCTCATCCGGCTGACCTTCGGCCTTGTAGCCGAGAATCATCATCTCCCCATATGGCGTCGGCAATCTCGTCTCTGCCACCCGCGTCACCAGCCGCTCCGTCCGCAACCGATACCGGATAATGTCGTTCACCGTCACGATCCGCAGCCCATGCCGCCGCGCGAAGCGCTTCAAATCCGGCATGCGCGCCATCTCGCCATCCATCTTCATGATCTCGCAAATCACCGCCGCCGGGTAAAGCCCCGCCAGCTTCGCCAGATCCACGCTCGCCTCCGTCTGCCCCGCGCGCACCAGCACCCCGCCCTTTCGCGCCCGCAAAGGAAACATATGCCCCGGCCGTGCCAAGTCCTCTGGCTTCGTCGTCGGGTCGATCAACACCTGCACCGTCCGCGCCCGGTCGGCCGCGCTGATCCCCGTCGTCACACCCGTTCGTGCCTCCACCGAAACCGTGAACGGCGTCCCGAAGCCCGACGTATTCGCCCGCGGGTCCACCATCAGCGGCAGCTGCAGCTGATCACACCGCTCCTCCGTCAACGAACAACAGATCAGCCCTCGGCCGTACTTCGCCATGAAATTGATGTGATCCGGCGTCACGAACTGGGCCGCGATGCACAAATCCCCCTCGTTCTCACGGTCCTCGTCGTCCGTGATGATCACGAACTTCCCCCGCCGGTACTCCTCGATCGCCTCCGGAACCGTAGCCATCACCGGGTCGCGCTCCGTCATCCTCCCGCCTCCTTCGCGCGCGCCTCCAGCAACGTATCGATGTAGCGCGCCAAAATGTCGGTCTCCAGATTCACCCGGTCGCCAGGTTTGCGCCCCGCAAGGTTCGTATGCTCCTGCGTGTACTGCACCAGCGAAACCGCAAAGCCCTCCGCGTCCTTCGCGATGATCGTCAGACTGATTCCATCGATACAAACAGGCCCCTTCACCACCATGTAGCGCAGCAGCTCCCTCGGCGCCCGCACCCGCACGATGATCGCGTCGCCCTCCGGCACCAACGATTCGATCGTCCCCGTACCCTCCACCACCCCCCGCACAATGTGGCCACTCAGCCTGTCCGTCGGCCGACACGAGCGCTCGAGGTTCACCCGGTCGCCTGGCCGAAGTTCACCGAGATTGCTCCGCCGGTACGTCTCCGGCATCAGATTCGCGAAAAACGTATCCCCGGCGATCTCCGCCACCGTCAGGTCGACCCCGTTGATGGCGATCGAATCGCCCAGCTTCGCGTCCTGCAAAATCAACGGCGCACGGATACGCAGCGTACCCTCGCCCGCCTCCACTACTTCGCCGACCTCTTCGATGATTCCGGTGAACATCAGGCCTGCCCCCCGCTCGCGGCCTCGCTCCGGAAACCTACCCTTCCAACCATCGGTGCCTGGCCCCCCGGTGCGTACTCATGATCTCCCCGGGGCAGGCGAACAGCCGGCGACAGCCGCCGGCGACGCCACACAACGTGCAGCGCCCAGCCTGTTCTCTCCCATCCGGACTGTCACCGTCGGCCCCGGAATTCCACCGGGTCAGCCCCTCGCTGCCATCGCCGCCAGGGGGTCGCGGGCTCTCACCGCCGGTGGGGAATTGCACCCCGCCCCGAGAACATCACCTGTATCGTTCGCGCTACGCTAAAGAATGTCAAGGGGCCCGCCCGCATCCACCCCTCGCCAATCCGCACCCTAGCCGCCGCTCAGTTTCGCCACCCGCTCCGTCAGCCTCACGAGGATGTCGTACGTCGCGTACGCATCCGCGAGCGCCCCGTGCTCCCCCATCCGCCCGATCCCCAGCCGGTCCGCCACGTGCCCAAGATTGAACCGGTCCACCTCGCCATTCCCACGCAGAAGCGCCCGCGCAATCGCCTGCACATCGATCGCCACCAACGCGAACGGCCACGGCCGTCCCATCTGCCGGAACGCCTCGCTCAAGAACGCCAAATCCTGCGCCATCCCCCAGCCGGTCACCACCCCATCACGCCCCACCACAGCGAACCGTTCGAGCGCCGCCTCTAGCTCCAACGATTCCTTCCACGCCTTCGGCGAATACCCCACCACCTTCAGCGCCGCGGGCACCGCATTGCCGATCCGCCGCGGCCGCACCCGCGCCCCCCACGCCTCCTCCTCCGGGAGCCCCGCTGCGATGGCGGCCCGAACCCCCGCAATATCCAGAATCTCGTGGACCTGCGGGTTCGGCCCCGACATCTCCAAGTCGACCACGTAGAGCGAAACCAAGCCTGCCAATTCCCCCAACTCCCCCGGCTCCCCCGTCGGCCGCCCCTCCGCGTCCAGCCGTCGCAACCCCATCGCCAACACCGACCAGAGCGCATCCACCGCCTACACCCTCCGGAGCTCCCGGCTCCCGAGGGCAAGCGCCAACGTCAGCGCCGCCGCCGCTAGCATCCACGCGAGCACCGTATGCGGCGCCCCCCAGCGGTCGATCATCGCACCCATCAGCAACCCCGCGAACGGCGTCAGCCCCCAGGTCACCGTCTGCAGCGCTACCACCCGCGAACGGAACTCCGGCGCCGCCTGCATCTGCATCAGCGAAGCATTGAACGCCGCATAAATGCTGTGGAACAGCCCCGCCACCACCAACGCACCGACCGCCAACCAAAGGTCCCGCATGAACGTGAACCCCGCCACCGAAAGGCAGTAGAACAGGCACGCCCACATCATCGGTGGCCCGAGCCGCCGCCGATTCGAAGTCGCCGCCACGATCGCACCCCCCGCCAGCGACCCCAGCCCGACAGCCCCAGCCAGAAACCCGTACGCCTCCGCCCCTTCGCCCAACACATCCTTCGCGAACAGCGGCAGGAAACTCACGTACGGATAAACCAGCACACTCGGGAGGACCGCCATCCCAACGATCAGCGCCATCCGCCGCTCCCGGGCTACATACGCAAGCCCCCGGCCAACGCTCACCACCGCATTCTCCCGCACCTCCGCCAACTCCGGCTCGAATCGCCGCAGGCGCGCCGTCAACACCAGCGCCAGCACCAAACAGATCGCCTGAACCTCGAACGTCCCCTCCGTGCCGATAGAACCGATCAGCGCCCCGCCAATCGCCGGCCCGATCACCCGCATCGCATTCCCGCCCAGCGCGTTCAGCGCCACCGCATTCGTCATCTCGTCCGGGCCCACCGTATCGAACACCAACAGACTGCGAATCGGCGATGCCAACGCCTCCACCATGCCCGCCACCGCCGCCAGCACGTACACCATCCAAAGCTCGATCCGCCCCGTCGAAACCAACACCGCCAGCAGCACCGCCACCAACGCACCCGCCCCCGTGTACACCATCAGCAACCCGCGCCGCTCGTAGCGCCCAGCGAACACCCCGCCGAACGGCGAAACCAGCACCAGAAACGCACCCCGCAACAGCGCCACCAGCGCCAGGTTCGTCGCCGAGCCACCCAAATCGTTGACCACCAGCCACCCCTGACCGATCGTCTGCACCCACGAGCCGACCTGCAGCGCCATCGTCGAAAACAGCAGAATCCGGAACTCGCGGTGGCGAAGCGACGCCAAAGGCCGCCCCGGCGCGGTCAGCCCGCCCGACCGGGGTGCGCCTTCCGATGCCCGCAAAGCAGGGGAGGCCACGGAGAAACTCCGGGCGCAGGAGCGCCCTCCCCCACGATCCTGAACGAAGCCCGGCCAACGCTCCACCGCCCCTCCCCCCGACCCATCCCCCGAGCCCTGCTACGATCGAACCAACGCACCAGGAGATCGCCCACCATGACCGACCCTGCCGCCGCCGCGCTGCAGTTCTTCCGCCAACGATTCGCCATCGACCCCGCCCTCACCTCCTCCCTCCTCTCCCTCGCCCTCTCCCGAGGCGGCGACTTCGCCGAGCTCTATTTCGAACACCGCACCAACAGCGCCATCACCTGGGAAGACCAACAGGTCAAGTCCGCCACCCGCACCGTCTCCCAAGGCCTCGGAGTCCGCGTCGTCCGCGGCGAAGCCATCGGCTACGCCTACACCGAATCGTTCGAACCCGAAGCCATGCGCCGCGCCGCCGAAACAGCCGCCCGCATCAGCGCCGGCGAGCGCACCCCACCCCCCATCGACGCCACCCCCTCCCTCGTCGGCAACAGCCACTACACCTTCGATAACCCCCTCGTCGCCGAACCAGCCGCCGCCAAAGTCGCCCTCCTCCAACGCGCCGACCGCGCCGCCCGCAGCTACCACCCCAGCATCGCCCGCCTCGACGCCTCCATCGGAGACGAGCTCAAATACATCCTCATCGCCCGCTCCGACGGCAAAATCATCGGCGATGTCCAGCCCCTCATCCGCTTCAACGTCTCGGCACTCTCCCAGCGCGGCGAAAGCCGCCAAGTCGCCCGCCAAGGCGGCGGCGGCCGCATGGGCATCGAATACTTCGAACGCGTCACCACCCCCGAGCAGCTCGCCCGCGAAGCCGCCCGCCAAGCCGTCCTCCAACAGGACGCCGCCGAGGCCCCCGCAGGCACACTCCCCGTCGTCCTCGCAGCCGGCGATAGCGGCGTCCTCCTCCACGAAGCCGTCGGCCATGGCCTCGAAGCCGACTTCAATCGCAAGGGCACCAGCAACTACACCGGCCGCATCGGACAGCCCGTCGCCAGCCCCCTCGTCACCGTCGTCGACGACGGCACCATCGCCGACTCCCGCGGCTCCATCAACGTCGACGACGAAGGCAACCCCTCCAGCCGCAACACCCTCATCGAAAACGGCATCCTCCGTGCCTACCTCCAGGACGAAATCAGCGCCCGCCACTTCGGCGTCCCACCCTCCGGCTCCGGCCGCCGCCAGTCCTTCAAAGACTACGTCATGCCCCGCATGACCAACACCTTCATGCTTCCCGGCCAAGACACCCCAGAAGACATCATCCGCTCCGTCGACCGTGGCATCTACGCCGTCTCCTACTCCGGCGGTCAGGTCAATATCTCCAACGGCGACTTCGTCTTCTCCGTCACCGAAGCCTACCTCATCGAAAACGGCCGCATCACCACACCACTCAAAAACGTCATGCTCATCGGAAACGGCCCCGACGTCCTCTCCAAAGTCACCCGCGTCGCCAACGATTACCGCCTCTCCGATGGCCGCTGGACGTGCGGCAAAGACGGCCAATCCGTCCCCGTCGGCGTCGGCATGCCCACCGTCCTCGTCTCCGGCATCACCGTCGGAGGAACCAAGCTGTGACCTCGCGCGCAACCGAAGGCATCCCCGCGCTCGAACTCGCCCGCCGGGCCGTCCAGCTCGCCCGCCGGGCCGGCGCCGACCAGTGCGACGCCCTCGTCATCACCGGCACCGAAAGCACCGTCACCGTCCGCCTGGGCCAAGTCGAAAAGCTCATCGAAGCCGGCTCCATCGGCCTCGGCCTCCGCGTCATCCAAAACGGCCGGACCGCCATCTGCGCAACCTCCGACCTGGCCCCCGCCGCCCTCGAAGCCTTTGCCGCCCAAACCGTCGAACTCGCCAACATCGCCGCCCCCGACCAGTACGCCGGCCTCCCCGAGCCATCCCACTTCGGAAGCGCCGCCGATGCCGCAGCCCTCGGCCTCTACGACGAACGCATCGAAGCGCTCTCGACCGAAGAAAAGATCGCCATCGCCCACACCTGCGAAACCGCTGCCCTCGCCGCCGACCCCCGCATCACCAACACCGACGGCGCAACCCTCTCCACCCGCATCGGCGAAATCGCCCTCGTCAACTCCCTAGGCTTCGAAGGCAGCTACCCCGCAACCTCCATCTCCCTCGTCGCCGAAGCCATCGCCGACGATGCTGACGGGAAAAAGCGGCCCGGCTACTGGTTCTCCGCCGAGCGCTCCCTCTCCCGCCTCGCCGACCCCGCCGAAGTCGGGCGCATCGCAGCCCGCCGGGCCGTCGACCAGCTCGGCGCCCGCAAGCCCACCACCACCCGCGTGCCCGTCATCTTCGAGCCCATGATGGCCGTCTCGCTCCTCGGCCACCTCGCAGCCTGCGCCACCGGCGAAGCCCTCTACCGCGGCGCCACCTTCCTCGCCGGCCGCGAAGGCCTCCCCCTCGCCTCCCCACACGTCACCATCGTCGATGACCCCCTCCTCCCCGGCCGCTTCGGCTCCCGCCCCTTCGACGGCGAGGGCGTCGCCACCCGCCGGAACACCCTCGTCGAAGCCGGCATCTTTCGCGGGTTCCTCTTCGACTGTTACACCGCCCGTCGCCTCGGCCGCGCCACCACCGGCAGCGCAGCCCGCGGCCTCGAAACCGGACCCTCACCCTCCTCCTCCAACCTCGTCCTCCAGCCCGGACAGCTCGCCCCGTCCGCGCTCCTCGCAGACGTCCGCCAGGGGCTCTACGTCACCGCCCTCATGGGCGCCGGCTTCAACCCCGCCACCGGCGACTACTCCCGCGGTGCCGCTGGCTTCTGGGTCGAAGATGGCCAGATTGCCTACCCCGTCACCGAAGTCAACATCTCCGGCAACCTCGCCACCATGCTCGCCGACATCGACGGCGTCGCCAACGACCTCGCCTGGTTCGGCGCCTCCGCAGCCCCCACCCTCCGCATCCGCGCAATGACCGTCTCCGGCCGCTGAGCCCCTCACGGCATCGCGATCGACGCCTGCCCCTTCGCGATGATCCAATAGGCGCCACCCTGCCGCAGCTCCGTCAACGTACTCAAATACCCCGGAAGCCCCGGCAGATACCTCCGCCACACCCCCGCCGCAGAGTCCCACTCGTAGACCACGGCCACCTTCGGATTCGAACCGAACACCTCCGCCGGCGAAACCTTCCCGCCTGGCCACGCCACCAGGTTCGCCCCAGGCGCAAGCGGCAGCGACCCCGCCCCACCGTTCGGCACCGCCGTCGGCGTCGCCGTCGCGGTTGGCGTCGGCGTCTTCGGGCGCGGCGTCGGTGTCGCCGTCGGCGGCATCGTCGGCGGAGGCGAGCTCGCCCCACCATTCCCCCCATTCCCCGGCACGCTGGGTGGCGTCGGCGTCGCCGTCGGCGGCATCGTCGGCGTTGCCGTACTCGCCCCGCCATTCCCCCCGTTTCCCGGCACGCCGGGCGGCGTCGGCGTTGCCGTCGGTGGCATCGTCGGCGTATTCGTCGGCGTCGGCGTATTCGTCGGCGTCGGCGTATTCGTCGGTCCGCTCCCCCCGCCGCCCGTACCATCGTTCGTCGCACCAAAGTTCGTCGCCCAGTACCAACCGTACGGCGAACCCGCCAAGTAGAACCGCGCAATCCCAATCTGCTGGTAATAGCTCGTCAGCATGTTCTGGTTGTGGCCCGGCGAAGCCTTCCACGCATCGAACGCCGCCTGCGCCGTGCTCCACGTCGTCCCCGCCGCCAAATTCTCCCCAGCACCAGACGGGTAGCCGCAATCGATCGCCCGTTGATACGGCGACCGCCCCAAGCTGTCCGTGTGCGAGAAGTAGCCCTTCGTCGCAAGGTCCTCCACCATCCACGCCGCAGCACGATTCAAATTCGTCGAAATCGTCAGCGGCCCCAGCCCGTTCTGTCCTCGGTACTGATTGATCAGCACGAGGAACGCCTGCTCCTCGCTATCCAGCGCATCGTGCGTCACCGAACAGTTCGTCAGCGCATCCGCCCGCCCACCCGAGCTCATCGTCAAAGCGAGCGCCCCGAACACCGCGCCCGCCAACGCCAGCCAGAGCGGCATCGTCGTCCGTCGAAACCCAGCAGCCATGTCTTCCCCCGGGCCTTCGGATGCCAGTGAGACCCAAAGGGAAGTTCGGCCGCCCTTGGGGACGATCCGGTAGACGAACCGTAGACCGCGCGAGACGATCCAGGACTTACGGGAAAACCCCTACCCCCGCTCACCACCCTCCGCACGCCGGCGCTCGAAATCCGCTACCGCCGCTCGGAGCGCATCCGCCGCCAACACACTGCAGTGCACCTTGTCGCGCGGCAACCCGCCCATCGCCTCCGCAATCGCCTCGCGCGTCAACGCCTCCACAGCCGCCAACTCCCACCCCACGACGAGCTCGCTCGCGAACGAACTCGTCGCGATCGCGGCCGGGCATCCCCGCGTCTGCCATCGCACCGCCGCGATGCGCCCGCCCGCCACACGAATCATCACCCGCATCCGGTCGCCACAGACCGGATTCGACCGCTCGCCTACCCCGTCAGCATCCTCCAGCACCCCCGCATTGCGCGGACGTTCGAAATGCTCCCGGACGAGGTCGGAGTAGCCGGACATACAGCCACCGCCAATCCTACCGATTCGCCACCAACACCGCGAAGGCCGTCACCGTGAACCCCACCACCGCAGCCACGATCTGCGGATCCGAAAACAACACCCGGTCCGGAGCCTCGCCCTGCCGGCCCCCGCTCATCAGCAAAAGAAACCGAAAGAGCGCAAACGCCACGAACGGAATCGTCAGCGCCATCGAGCCGTCCTCCGGCACCCGCGCCGACTCGATCGTGTAGAGCGAATAACTCAGCAACGCACCCGCCGCGCTCACCGCCAACATCAGCTCCAACACCTCCGCGTTGTACGCCCCGAGCGACGGCCGGTGGCGCGCTGCCTCCGCCCCCAACTGCCGGAACTCCGCCCACCGCTTCGTCGTCGCGAAAAACAACGCCCCGAAACTCGAACAGACATACAGCCACGGGCTGATGTCGACCTCGATCGCGGCTGCCCCGCTCACCGCCCGCCCGACAACGCCCGCACCGAGCAAGAAGATATCCAGCACCGCCACCCCCTTCAGCCCCAGCGAATAGAGCACCATCACCCCCACGTAGCCCCCCAGCACGAGCCCTGCCAACCGATCGAGCGCCAACGCGCCCGGAATGCTCACCGCCGCCAACACCCCCGCCGCAGCAATCGCCGTGCCCGGTCGGAGCGCCCCGCTCGCCACCGGCCGAAACCGCTTCCGCGGGTGGAGCTGGTCCGCTTCCCGGTCCCGGACATCGTTCACCAAGTACGTCGCCGAGGCAGCCAAGCACCAGAGCCCGAACAGCGCCGCCGAACGCCACAACAGCGGCCACCAGCTCCCCACATCCTCCGGCCGCCACGCCTCTCCCGCGCTAAAGACGAACGCCGCGAATACCACCACATTCTTCGGCCACTGGTAGGGGCGCATCGCCGCGACGAGTGGGCGCAGCCCACCCCGCATCCGGCCGGCCTCCGCTTCCGCCACCCCCGTCATACCGGCTCCCGGGCGATATCCGCCCATTGCCCGCCGATCGCCGCCACCAACTCCTCCGTCGCGACCCCGAAAACCGCATTCGTCGCCCCAGCAGCAGCCCACACGCGCGCGAAACGCCGGAGCGATGCATCCACCACCACATCCACCCGCGTCGGCCAGCCCACCGGTGCCACCCCCCCGACCTCGTACCCCGTGTATGCCCGCACCTCCTCCGCCGACCCCATCTTCAGCCGCTTCCGCCCGACCCCCAAGATCGCCGCCAGCTGCGCCGTATCCACCTGCCGGTCACCCGCCACCAACACCATCGTCGGTCGCCCATCCGCCACGAACAACAGCGTCTTCACGATCTGCCCGGGTTCACAGCCCACCGCCTCCGCCGCCTCCGCTGCCGTCGCCGTGCTCCGCGCGAACACCCGCACCGAATCGGCCAACCCCAGCCCGCGCAAGGCCTCCGCCACCCGCTCTGGCGGAGTCATCCCCGACGCTCCAGCGCGCGCCGCGCCGCCTTCACCGTGTTCACCAACAGCATCGCAACCGTCATCGGCCCGACCCCGCCCGTGTACGGCGTAACCCACGAAGCCACCTCCCGCACATCCAGTGCCACATCGCCCACCAGCCGGTAGCCGCTCGGCCGCTCCGGTGCCTCTACCCGATTCACCCCCACATCGATCACCACAGCGCCCGGCTTCACCATCTCCTTCGTCAGCGTCCCTGCCCGCCCAGCCGCGACCACCACGATATCCGCCCGCCGCGTGTGCTCCGCCAGGTCCGGAGTCGCCGTGTGGCAAATCGTCACCGTCGCGTTCCCGCCCCGCGCCTTGTTCGAAAGCAAAACAGCCAGCGGCCGCCCCACCAACGTACTCCTCCCCACCACCACCACGTGCTTCCCAGCCGGGTCGTTCCCCGTGCGCAACAGCAATTCCACCACCCCGTGCGGCGTGCAAGGGATCGCCCCGTCCAGCTCACCCCGCAACAATTTCCCCAAGTTCACCGGGTGCAGCCCATCGGCGTCCTTCTCCGGCGCCAGCGCATCGATCACCGCAACCTCCTTCACCTGGGGCGGCAGCGGCAGCTGCGGCAGAATCGCATGGAACCGATCGTCCGCATTCAACCGCCGCACCAACCCCACCACCTCATCCTCCGACGCCGTCGCAGGCAACCGAAACGTCTCCGAAAAAATCCCAACCTCCGAGCACGCCTTCGTCTTCATCGAAACATAACTGATAGACGCCGCATTATCCCCCACGATGATGGCCGCAAGCCCCGGCGTCACCCCCGCCGCGCGGAGCGCAGCCGCCTCCTGCGCCACCTCCTCTCGGATCGACGCCGCAATCGCTGCCCCGTCGATGAGCCGTGCCGGCATGAGCCTAAGCGTAGCCGGGAACCCCACTGCAGGCCAAACCCCCCACTCGCGCACGAACCGCCACCCTCGCGTACGATCCGCCTCGTAGCCCACCACCCTGCCCCCACAGAATGGCCCATGTCCCAAGACCAACCCCACCGACCCCCCCGCAAATTCGCCCACGGCATCGACGTCATCGAAACCCACCGCATCGCCGACGTCATCCGTCGCCACGGCGAACGCTTCCTCAACCGCGTCTACACCCCCGACGAACTCGCCCACTGCCGCGGCCGCATCCCCGAACTGGCCGTCCGCTTCGCCGCCAAAGAAGCCGTCATGAAAGCCCTCGGAACCGGCATCCGCGGCGTCGGCTGGAAAGACATCGAAATCCTCCCCAACCGCCGCGGCAAACCACTCGTCTTCCTCTACGGCCGCGGTGCAAAACGCGCCGCCGAAATCGACCTCCGCGGCCTCGAAATCTCGATGACCCACCTCGCCGACCTCGCCATGGCCTCCGTCGTCGGCGAACGCGCCCTCACCGAAGCCGAAGACACCCCCCGGCGCGGCGAAAACGCCCTCCGCCTCATCCGCGAACAAGGACTCCGATGAAACTCGTCACCGCCGCCGAAATGCGTCAGCTCGAAGCCGCCGCCATCGCCGCCGGCTCCAGCGAATCCCAGCTCATGGAAGAAGCCGGGCTCGCCGTCGCCCAAGAATCCTGGATGCTCCTTGGCACCCTCGAAGGCCGCCACATCCTCGTCCTCGCCGGCCCCGGCAACAACGGCGGCGACGGCCTCGTCGCCGCCCGCTACCTCGCCGATTGGGGCGCCGAAGTCGCCGTCTACCTCCCGAAAGGCCACCGCGAGCCCACCCGCCTCGACGAACTCCGAGCCCGCGACGTGCCCATCATCGAAGGCCCCGCCGACCCCGCCGGCCAACAGCTCGCCGCCCAGCTCGCCACCGCCGACCTCGTCGTCGACGCCCTCCTCGGCATCGGACAGCACCTCCCCCTCGACCCAGCCGACCCCATCGCGCGGGCCCTCACCGCACTCGCCGCTACCCGCACCAGCTACCAGCCACCCAAAATCGTCGCCGTCGATATCCCCACCGGCCTCGATAGCGACACCGGCGCCGTCGATCCCCACCTCGTCACCCCCGACCTCACCGTCACCTTCGGCCTGCCCAAAGTCGGCATGTACCAGGCCCCCGGAAGCGACGCCGTCGGACGCGTCCAAGTCATCGACATCGGCATCCCCAAAGAAGCCACCGAAGCCGTCTCCCTCGAACTCATCACCTCCCGCTGGGTACGCCAACACCTCCCCGGGCGTCCCCCCGATGCCAACAAAGGCACCTTCGGCCGCGTGCTCGTCGTCGGCGGGTCCCGGCGTTATCGCGGCGCCGTCGCCCTCGCCGCCGCGGGCGCCTATCGCGCCGGTGCCGGCCTCGTCACCATCGCCGCCACCGAAGAGCTCGTCCAAGGGCTCGCTGGCGCCCTGCCCGAAGCCACCTGGCTGCCCCTCCCCGCGAGCCCCGAAGGCACCCTCGCCGGCGAAGCCGCCATCGCGCTCCGCAACCACTGGCCCCAAGCCCGCGCCGCCGTCTTCGGCCCCGGCCTCGACCTCGCCGACGACACCCGCGCCCTCACCTGGGCCGCCCTCCCCGACACCGCCGATTGCCCCGGAGGCATCGTCGTCGATGCCGATGCCCTCAACGCCCTCGCCGCCATGGACGACGCCGCCCAACGCCTCCATCCCCGCGTCATCCTCACCCCCCACCCAGGGGAAATGGCCCGCCTCCTCCACACCACCGTCGCCGACATCCAGCGCGACCGGCTCGGCTCCGCCCGGGCCGCCGCCCAGCGCTTCGGCTGCGTCGTCGTCCTCAAAGGCGCCCACACCGTCGTCGCCGCACCCCAAGGACAGGCCGCCCTCTGCCCCTTCGCCAACCCCCTGCTCGCCACGGCCGGCAGCGGCGACGTCCTCGCCGGCATCGTCGCCGGCTACCTCGCCCAGGGCGCCGAACCCTTCACCGCAGCCAGGCTCGGCGTCTACCTCCACGCCGCCGTCGCCGAGGCCCTCGCCGCAGAATACGGCCGCGCCGGCCTCCTCGCCAGCGAAATCGCCGCCCGCCTACCCCGCATCGTCCGGGACCTAACCCAAACCTGATGTACACTCGACACAACCCGTGACGAACCACGCCTCGACCCCCGCCCGCCGCGTCGTCGTTACCGGCCTCGGCATCGTCAGCCCGCTCGGACATAACGCCTGCGACACCTGGGCTGCCCTCGTCGAAGGCCGCTCCGGCACACGCCGGATCACCCTCTTCGACCCAGAAGGCTTCGAATCACAAGTCGCCGGAGAAGTCCCCGACTTCGACCCGGCCGCCTACATGGACCGCAAAGAAGCCCGCCGCGCCGACCGCGCCACCCAGTTCGCCTTCGTCGCCGCCGACGAAGCCCTCGCCCAGGCAGGCTACCGGCCCCACCCCGGCGACGGCTCCGAACTCGCCATCATCGTCGGCACCGCCATCGGCGGCATCACCACCCTCGCCGCCGAATTCCAGACCATGCTCGCCAAAGGGCCCAGCCGCGTCTCCCCCTTCCTCATGCCCATGATGCTCGCCGACATGACCAGCGGACAGCTCAGCATCCGCCTCGGCGCCCGCGGCGTGAACTATTGCCTCGTCAGCGCCTGCGCCAGCGGCGCCGACAGCATCGGCGAAGCCGCCAACATGATCCGTCGCGGCGACGCCGAAGTCGTCCTCGCCGGTGGCACCGAAGCCCCCATCACTCCCATCGTCGTCGCCGGATTCGCAGCCGCACGCGCCCTCACCACCGCCAACGACGAACCGGCCGCCGCCTCTCGCCCCTTCGACGCTCGCCGCGACGGCTTCGTCCTCGCCGAAGGCGCCGCCATCCTCGTCCTCGAAAGCGAACAACACGCCCGCGCCCGCGGCGCACCCATCCTCGCCGAGCTCGCCGGCTACGGCGCAACCTCCGACGCCTACCACATCACCCAGCCCGACGAGCGCGGCGAAGGCGCCGCACGCGCCATGCAGATCGCCCTCCGCCAGGCCGGCCTCCAGCCCGACGAAATCGACTACCTCAACGCCCACGGCACCTCCACCCCCATCAACGACCGCCTCGAAACACTCGCCCTCAAACGCGTCTTCGGCGAATACGCCTACGACCTCCCCATCAGCTCCACCAAATCCATGACCGGACACCTCCTCGGCGCCGCCGGCGCCGTCGAAGCCGCCATCTCCGTCCTCGCCCTCCAAAAGCAAATCATCCCACCCACCGCCAACTACCAAGTACCCGACCCCGACTGCGACCTCGATTACGTCCCCAACGTCGCCCGCCCCGCCCGCCTCGAAGCCGTCATGACCAACTCGCTCGGCTTCGGCGGCCACAACTCCAGCCTCGTATTCCGCACCTATCGGGCCACACCATGACCCAGGCCGTCGGTGCCCTCCCACCCCGCTGGCGGCTCCGCGACCCCAACGCCCACCAAAACGGCATCCCGCGCTACCCCCCAATCGTCGCCACCGTCCTCGCCGCCCGCGGCATCACCACCCGCCAGCAAGCCGAAGCCTTCTACCGCCCCCACCTCCTCCCCGACCACGACCCCCTCCTCCTCCCAGGCATGGCCGACGCCGTCCAGCGCGTCGCCCGCGCCATCCAAGACCGTGAACTCATCGCCCTCTACGGCGACTTCGACGTCGATGGCATCACCTCCATCGCCATCCTCCATGAAGCACTCACCGCCCTCGGCGCCCACACCACCCCCTACATCCCCGATCGCTTCACCGAAGGCTACGGCCTCAACTTCGGCGCCATCCGCACCCTCGCCCACGCCGGCGCCACCCTCCTCGTAACCGCCGACTGCGGCATCTCCTCCGTCGCCGAAGTCGCCTACGCCAACGAACTCGGACTCGACGTCATCATCCTCGACCATCACACCGTCCCCGACGTCCTCCCCGACGCCCTCGCCGCCGTCAACCCCAAACGCATCGACTCGCCCTACCCCTTCGACGAACTCGCCGCCTGCGGCGTCGCCTACCGCTTCCTCCAAGTCCTCCACGACCACCTCGGCCACCCCTTCGACGACACCAACTTCATCGACCTCGCAGCCCTCGGCACCGTCGTCGACGTCGCACCCCTCATCGACGAAAACCGGCGCATCGTCACCCGCGGCCTCGAAGTCATGCGCAAAGGCGGCCTACGCCCCGGACTCGCCGCCCTCGCCCGCACCAGCGGCGTCACCCCCGAACGCTTCACCTCCGAAACACTCGGCTTCGCCCTCGGCCCCCGCATGAACGCCGCCGGCCGGCTCGCCCATGCCACCATCGCCCTCCACCTCCTCCTCGAACAGGATCACCGTCGCGCCTTCGCCCTCGCCCAAGAACTCGACACCCTCAACCGCGAACGCCAGCGCCAAACCGAAGCCGCTACCCGCCTTGCAGAAGAGCTCCTCGGCCCCGCCGATGCCCCCCTCCTCTTCGTCGCCACCGACCAAATCCCCCCCGGCATCGTCGGCCTCGTCGCCTCACGCCTCGCCGAACGCCGCAACCGCCCAGCCATCGTCCTCTCCCGCGGCCCCGAAGAATCCCGCGCCAGCGCTCGCAGCGTCCCCGGCTTCGACATCGTCGCCGCCATCCGCCACGAAAAACACCTCCTCGTACGCCACGGCGGACACCGCGCCGCCGCTGGCTTCACCGTCCGAAACGAACACCTCGACGAGCTGCGCGAACGCCTCACCGCAACCGCAGCCGCAAGCCTCGGCACCGAACCCCCACGCCGAATCATCGACATCGACGCCGAAACCCCGCTCAGCGCCCTCGACGGCCTCGAAGTCAAAGGTCTCATGCGTTTCGAACCCACCGGCCAAGGCAACCGCAAGCCCATACTCCTCAGCCGCGGCGTTCGCCTCCTCCAAGCCAAGCCCGTCGGCGCCGACGGTAGCCACCTCCGGCTCACCGTTCGCCACGGCCAGATCACCTGGCGCGGCATCGCCTTCCGCCAAGCAGCTGCCGACCTCGACGCCGAGCTCGACATCGTCTACTCCCTCCAGCCCGACTTCACCGGCCAAGGCGTCGAACTCGAAGTCCTCGATCTCGCCCCCACCGCCACCAACCGCCCCCTCGAGCGCTAGCCGTGGCCGACGAAGAACTCACCCTCGACGCCGACGCCGCCCAAGCCCTCCGCGAAGCACAACGCCTCTGCTTTCAGACCAACTGCGCCATCGTCGCACCCGAACACCTCCTCGCGGCCTGCCTTCTCGTCCTCCGAGCCCGCGGCCAATCCCAGCTCCCCGAACCCGCTACCATCCACCAGGCACTCATCGCCACCCAGAGCATCGGAGAAGACCCACTCGATCGCGACGTCATCTTCGGCTCCGCGGCACGCGAGGCCATCGGTCACGCCGCCGCCGAGGCCCGCGCCGCCGGCGCACCCACCATCACCGCTCGTACCCTCGCGCGAGCCCTCGTCCAATCCGGCGAGTGCAGCCCCATGTTCTTCGCTTCCCTCGGCGTGCCCCGGTCCGCCCTCGCCACCGCCCTCGCCGAACCCTGACCGCCCCTCAGGCAGAAGCCCTTGGATGCGCCTGGTCGTACTGCTTCCGCTTCTGCTGGTCCGTCAAATGCGTGTAGATCTGCGTCGTCGAAATGCTCGCGTGCCCGAGCGCATCCTGCACGTACCGGAGCGGCATCCCCCCCGCCAGCATGTGCGTCGCATACGTATGACGCAGCGTATGCGGCGTAATCGCCGCGTCCAAACCCGCCTCCCGTGCATACCCCTTCAAAATCAACCAGAACCCCTGCCGCGTCAGCCGCTCGCCCCGGCGGTTCACGAAAAGCGCCAGCTCCCGGCGATTCCGCACCAGCCTCGGCCGAATATGAAAAATGTACTGCCGAAGCTCATCCACCACCGCCGCTGGCAGCGGCAGCACCCGCTCCTTGTCCCCCTTCCCCACACACCTCACCGTCACCGGGTCACTCTCCAGCGCCACATCCGTCACATCCAGCGAAACCAGCTCCGTCACCCGCAGCCCCGTCGCATACAGCAGCTCCAGCATCGCCTTGTCGCGCCGCGCCTCCGGCGTATTCCGCCGCCCCGGCTGCTCCAGCAGCTCGTCCACCTCCTCCACCGTCAGCGCCCGCGGCAGCTGCTTCCCCACCTGCGGCGACTTCACCTGCTCCGTCGGATCCGTCCCGATCACCCCCTCCCCCACCAAAAACCCAAAAAACGACTTCAGCGACGCCACCTTCCGGGCAACCGTCGTGTCCTTGTACCGCTTCTCGTCGCGCAGAAACTCCACAAAACGGACCATCTGGTCCTTCGTCATCGCCTCCGGCGCCACCCCCGGGAAAGTCGACGCCATGAACATCGTGAACTGATCCAGATCGTTCCGGTATGCCGCCAGCGTATTCGCTGACGCGTTCTTCTCGACCGCAAGAAAATTCAAAAATTGCTCGATGCGCTCGTTCGTCACGTCGCGTTACCTCGATGCCATAGCACTCGTGGGTCCCAGGGGCGGCGCCATGATAGGCGCGCCCCGCGGCGCGTGTCCATGGAAAACGCCGCCCCATTCCGTGAATTTCTCGGTACCCACAGCGCGCCTCGCCTATCACCGAAACGCATATGCGGCCCCTCCCCCGCTCCCGGAACATCCACGCACCGAGCCTAGCCTACCCGCCCCATCCACGCACCCTCCGCCCTTTCCCTACCGCCTGGTAAGCTGAAGCCCACGCCACCCAACGGAGGAGCTCCCATGGTCTCGCTCGAGCTCAACGACGAAGAAAAGCTCGTCCAGCAAGTCGCCCACGACTTCGCGCGCAAAGAAATTCGCCCCGTCGCCGCCTACTACGACGAACACGAAGAAGTCCCCTACGACCTCATCAAAAAAGCCGCCGCCATCGGCTTCGGAATCTCCAAGCAGGGCTCCCTCCTCGACGGTTCCAGCTCCTCGCTCATCCCCTCCATCATCGCCGAAGAGCTCTCCTGGGGCTGCGCTGGCATCGCCCTCGCCATCAACAGCTCCGGCCTCGCCGCCGCCGCCATCGCCGCCACCGGCAGCCCCGAACAGCGCGAACGCTGGCTCGCCGCCATCGCCTCCGACGAAAACGAAGTCCACCTCGGCGCTATGTGCCTCACCGAACCCGATGCCGGCTCCGACGTCGCCAACATCCAAACCACCGCCACCCGCGACGGCGACTTCTACGTCCTCGACGGCGAAAAACAGTTCATCACCAACGGCGGCATCGCCGACGTCCACGTCGTCTTCGCCACCGAAGACCGCTCCAAAGGCTGGGGCGGCCTCGCCGCCTTCGTCGTGCCCAAAGGCACCCCCGGCCTCCAGCAAGGCACCGTCTGGAAAAAAATGGGCATCCGCGCCTCCCATACCGCCAACGTCATCCTCAGCGAATGCCGCATCCCCGCCGAATACAAACTCGGCGCCCCCTCCAAGCCCGGCGGCTCCGCAGGCCCCGGCGCCGTCGGCGCCCTCATGACCCTCGAACGCACCCGCCCCGTCGTCGGCGCCTACGCCGTAGGAATCGCCCGCGCCGCCTACGAATACGCCCTCGACTACGCCAAGAACCGCGTCCAGTTCGGCCGACCCATCATCAAAAACCAGGGCATCTCCTTCATGCTCGCCGACATGGCCATGGCCGTCGATTCCGCCCGCCTCATGGTCTGGCGCGCCGCCTGGATGGCCGGCGCCAACGTCCCCTACCTCCAGGCCGAAGGCTCCATGGCCAAGTGCTACGCCTCCGACGTCGCCATGAAAGTCACCGTCGATGCCGTCCAAGTCCTCGGGGGCCAGGGCTACATGCGCGACCACCCCGTCGAAAAATGGGTCCGCGACGCCAAAATCTTCCAGATCTTCGAAGGCACCAACCAAATTCAGCGGCTCGTCATCGGCCGCGCCCTTGAAGCCCTTCCCCCGCGCAGCTGAACCCCCGAAGAACACCAACGGCCCGCCCGAAAAACCCGGGCGGGCCGCATCCCTCCCCGACCCGGCTCGAACATCAGCTCGGCGGAACCTCCACGCATCCGCCAGCGCTCGACTGCTGCCCGTCCGTCGCCCGGAAGGCCAGCGGATCCGCCCCAGCCCCGAACTCGTTCACATCCCAGGCCACCGCCTCCGTCGAGACCGCGGCCCCTTGCCCAGGTTCGATCACCAGCGTCGTCGCCGTGCTGCCGCCACCCCCACCCGTCACCGCCCCCACCAACGGAAGCAACGCGAACGTTAACGAAAGCGCGACGAGAATCGCGAAGGAGCGGCGCACAGGCACCTCCTCGACGAGCTGGCATGCAGTCTACCACATCCCACAACAGCCACGCTTGCCCAACGCCCCCCTCGCCCCCATGCTGGACACGTTCCATGCCCGTCCAGCCGCGCGAAACCGTCGCCGTCATCGATGTCGGCTCCAACTCCGTCCGCCTCCTCGTCGCCCGCGCCCTGGGCCGCGAAGCCTTCGAGGTCATCGACGAAGCCCGCTACGACGCCCGCCTCGGCGCCGGGCAGGTCGGCGGGCTGCTCACCCCCGAGGGCATCGAACGTGGCCTCCGCGCACTCGCCATCATGCAGCAGATCGCCGAGTCACATACCCCGGCCAAAATCATCGTCGTCGGCACCGAAGCCCTCCGCCGCGCTCCCAACGCCGACGAGTTCCTCCAACGCGCCCACCAAAGGACCGGGCTCCGCGTCCACATCCTCAGCGGCTACGAAGAAGCCCACGCCGGCTACCTTGGCGTCATCAACAGCACCGCCCTCAGCGATGGCTACCTCCTCGACCTCGGCGGCGGCTCCCTCGAACTCATGACCATCGAAGACAGATCCCTCCGACAGGTCCAATCCGTTCCCCTCGGAGCCATCTACAGCCGCGAAACCTACCTCCCCAGCGACCCACCCCAGCCCCGCGAAATCCGCAACCTCCGCAAAGCCGTCCGCCGTTCCCTCACGCCCGGCCACCTCCCGCCCCTGCTTTACGCCACCGGTGGCGCCGTCCGCAATCTCGCCCGCATCGTTCGCCTCCGGCGCCGCTACCCACTCGGGCGCCTCCACGGCCTCGAGCTCACCCGAAAAGAAGTACGTCGCCTCGCCCGCGAACTCGCCGCCGTCCCCACCGAAGCCCGTCGCCGCATCCCCGGCGTCGGAAGCAACCGCGCCGACCTCCTCCACGCCGCCGCCATCGTCATCGACGAAGTCATGGAAATCCTCCACGCCCCCTCCATCGTCGTCGCCGGCCAGGGCCTCCGCGAAGGACTCGCCTGGCAGGCCATCCGCGCCGAAAGCCCCCTCCTCCCCGACGTCCGCCGAGCCAGCCTCACCGGCCTCGCCCTCGCCAACGGCGTCGATATCCTCGCCGCAGAACCCACCGTCCAAGTCGCCGCCCTCCTCTTCGACGCCACCTCGCCGCTGCACGACCTCGGCACCGCCGAACGCGCCCTCCTCCTCGACGCCGCCCGGCTCGCCGGCATCGGCATGCACATCGACTACTACAACCGCGACCGCCACGCCGAATACCTCGTCCACAGCGGCGACCTCCACGGATACACCCACCGCGAAGTCGTCCTCCTCGCCGCCCTCGTCCGCTGGGCCGATTCCGGCACCCCCGAACTCGCACCCTATCGCACCATCGTCGCCACCGACGACCAACGCCGCGCCACCATCCTCTCCGCCCTCCTCGGCCTCGCCCGAGCGATACGCAGGCGCACCCCCTCCCCCATCCTCCGCGTCGAAGCCACACTCCAAACCCACACCCTTCACCTCCACCTCCACGCCAACGTCCCCATCGATGCCGAACTCGAAGAGATCGAACGCCGCCAGCGAAGATTCGAAACCGCCCTCCGCTGCACACTCCAAGTCCGCGGGCCTCTCCCCGCCTAGCCGTGCCCGATGCGCCGCAGCGCCCCCGGCTGGATGAGCCACTCCAGCCAGCAGCCCCCAGCACGGACCTCGCCCGCCGCTCGCACGAGCGCCGCCCCGCCCTTCTTGAACGTCGCGCTCATCCCCGCCGGATCCCCACAGAGCAAGTAGGCCAACAGCTCGCTCATCCACGGCTCGTGGCCCACCAGCGCCACCGGCGAAGCCTCCGTCTCGTTCGCCGCCTCCACCACCGCGTCGTAATCCGCACTCGCCAACGCATCGCAAACCCGAACCCGCCCCAGACCGTACGCCTCCCGAAGAACCTCCGCCGTTTGCACCGCCCGGAGCCAAGGCGAACTCAGCACCACCTCAGGCGCCACCAGCCGGGCGAGCCCCCGCGCAGCCTCCACCATCCGCTCCCGCCCTTCCGGCGTCAGCGGCCGCAGCCGATCGTCCCCCAGCGACCCCCGCTCCACCGCAATCCCGTGCCGCACCAGCAACAGATCCATCGCCGCCACACCTCCCGGTTCAGTTCGCCGGCCCCTCCGCTGGCTCGAACCCCGCCAGCCCGATCTCGGCCACCTTCCACTGCCCCAGAATCGGCCGCCACGTCGTCGCAACCACCACGTTCCCCGCGCTCGAGCGGAAGCGAACCCGGAAGCGCGCCTCCGCCTCCGAAACCGCGTCCTCCTCCACCTCGAACCCATCGATCGCCGGCAGCTGCGAAGGAGAAAGCCCCTGCGCGCCGGAGGCGAGCTGCATCAGCTGCCCCATCGCCTCCGGCGCCAGGTCCGCCATCACCTGCGCCAGATTCCCCGTCATCACCGCCCGCGCCGTCCGCTCGACCGCCGCCCGCACCTCTCCCGGGTCGCCGCTCACGAAGGCGTCACTTCCTTCACATCGTCGATCTGCCACTTCCCCCCATTCTCCACCCACTTGCTCCACACCACCCGCGTCTTCTCCCCGATGTACGAAATCTCCACCTCGTTATTGCCCAGGTCCTTGATCTCGAACCGCGTCGCCGTGATCGGGTTCGCAGCCAACGCCATCACCTTCGCCATCGCGTTCGGCGTGAAGTCCCCCATCAACGAGGCAACGTTTCCCGAAACCACGTCCTGAGCATGCCGCTCCTGAGTAGCCCTGAGGTCAGCCATAAGAAAGCTCCGCGCTGTCGATTTTCCGGCCAATGCCGGGCTCAGGCAGCATACGCCGGCCAGCGTACCCCGTTCAATCGCCCCTCTCGCACCCTAGCTCGCCCTCCGCTCGTGCACCACCAACCGCACCAGCCCGCCCCGCTCCATCGCCGCGTCCAAGAGCGCGCCAATCTCACGAAACTCCCCCACCGGGCGCTCGCTCCCCGCCGCGATCAACAGCCAACCCTCTGTCCCGGGGATAGCGTGGAGCTCGCGCAACCGTACCCTCAGTCGTTCGTCCACATCATTACCGTCGACACCCGCCGCCAAAACCTGCGTAGGGAAACCCCTGGAGCGCTACACCCTCTCCCCGCAGCCCACAACCGACCGCCCCGATAGACTTCCTCCATGCCCGAAGACGCTCGCCCCCTCCCCGTTCCCCCGGCCCGCGCCCCCGAATGGGGGAAGGCACCTGACGGAGCCGAAGAACGCCAATTCCTCGAAGGTCCCGCCGACCGGAGCTCCGAACTCCTCCGCGTCCTCCGCATCAGCAGCGAATTCATCCGCGGATTCCGCAAACTCCACTTCGTCGGTCCCTGCGTCACCATCTTCGGCTCCGCCCGATTCACCGAGGACCACCCCTACTACGACCTCGGCCGCCGCGTCGGCCAGGCCATCGCCCGCGAAGGCTTCACCGTCATGACCGGCGGCGGGCCCGGCCTCATGGAAGCCGCCAATCGCGGCGCCAAAGACGTCGGCGGCTACTCCGTCGGTTGCAACATCGAGCTCCCCCACGAACAAAAGCCCAACCCCTACCTCGATACCTTCGTCGAATTCCGTTACTTCTTCGTGCGGAAAGTCATGCTCGCCAAATACTCCTACGCGTTCATCGCCCTCCCCGGCGGATTCGGCACCCTCGACGAACTCTTCGAAATCGCAACCCTCATCCAAACCAGAAAGATCCGCGACTACCCTTGCATCCTCATGGGCGTCGAATACTACGAGCCGCTCATGGATTTCCTCCTCGACCGCCTCGTCGCCATGGGCACCATCGACCCCGAAGACCTCGACCGCCTCGTCCTCACCGACTCCCCCGAAGAAGCCGCCGCCCTCGTCCGCGAAGTCGGCATCCGCCGCTTTGGCCTCCGCTACCGAAAAGCCCCACCCAAGCGCCGTCGCATCCTCTTCGAATAGCCGGCATCCACCCGCGCCACCCCCAACCACAGCAGCGGGCCGGTAGAACCCCCCGGCCCGCCGAGCGAATTCCTCCGTCCCCTACCCGCGAACCGTGATCGCCGCGTTCGTGATAACGGGCGTCCCTCGCTCCTTCGTTTGCGCCGCCACCAGAATCGTATCCCCCTCTCGCCAGAACGAGGTCACGATCGTCTCCCCCGGGAAGACCACGCCCGCGAATCGCGCCTGGTAGCGCGCCACACGCGCCGTATCGCCCCCCAGCGCACGGTCGACCACCGCCTTGCACACCACACCGAACGAACAGAGGCCGTGCAAAATCGGCCGATCGAAGCCGCCCAACCTCGCAAAATCCGGATCCGCATGAAGCGGATTCTTGTCGCCCGAAAGCCGGTACAACAGCGCCTGTTGCGGCAACGTCTTCGACTCAACCGTACCGTCCGGATCCCGATTCGGCGCCTCGTTGCCCGCCGGCGGCCCGCTCTCCCCGCCAAAGCCCCCCTCGCCCCGCAAAAACAGCGAGAAACGGTTCACGAACAGCGGCTCGGCGTCCCCCTTCAGCCGCGTTTCCGTCTCCAACACCACCAGAGCCGCCTTCCCTTTGTCATAAATCCCCGCAACCTTCCCGCTCGTCTCCACCTCGGCCTCTACCGGAATCGGCTTCCGGATCTCCAAATCCTGCTCGCCGTGCAGGAGCAACGCCGGATTGAACTGCAGACCCGGAACCTGCCCCACCCCTCCGAGCGAACCGAACGCCGGAATCACTCCAAAGCTCGGCAATACCTTCAAGTTCTTCTCGTACGTATACGAAAGCTCGTTCGGGTCCGTCGGCGGGTCCCCCGCGCCGATGCCCAAGTGATACAGGATGATCCGGTCACGGTCCCACCGGAACGAACCGCCCGAAATCGGCGCCCCGAGCGCCTTCGAAGGATCGATTGGCACGTCTACGACCTCGCTGTCTCAGGTGTCCCGGCCGAACCCCGTTCGGCCACCCGGCAGCGTACAACGCTCGCCCAGTTCCTGTCCCGCCCCCTCGCTACACTGGCACCATGCCCATCCCCACCCGCCCCTTCGGCTCGGCAGGATTCCAACTCCCCGTGCTCGGTCTCGGCGCCATGGATACCCCCCACTCACCTGCCGCGTTCGAGACCGTCGCCACCGCCCTCGACCTCGGCATCCGCCTCATCGATACCGCCCGCGACTACGAGGGCTCCGAATACCTCCTCGGCCAAATCATCCGCCAACGCGGCGCCCCCACCGCCTTCTTCGCCAGCAAAACGTTCCGCCGCACCGCAGCCAGCGCCCAATACGACGTCGACCGCTCCCTCCAGGTCCTCGGCCTCGAAACCATCCACCTCTACCAGCTCCACGACGTTTCCACCCAGGAAGCTTGGGCCCAGGTCACCGCCCCCGGCGGAGCGCTCCAAGGCCTCCAGGCGGCCGTCGAACGCGGCGCCGTCCGCTATATCGGCATCTCCACCCACGACCTCCACATCGCCCGCCTCGCCATCGAATCCCGCGCGTTCACCTCCATCATGCTCGAGTACTCCGCCTTCTATCCCGCCTCACGCCCCCTCCTCGACCTCGCCGCCGAGCGCGGCATCGCCGTCATCGTCATGCGCCCCCTTGGCGGCTCCGGCCGCACCAGCGCCATCCGAGGTCGCATCGCCCGCGGTCAAGCCGGCATCCTCACCCCCGCCAACCTCCTCCGCTACGTCCTCTCCCACCCGGCCGTCTCCGTCGCCATCCCTGGCGCGCGCTACCCCGACCGCGTCCGCGAGAACGTCGCCGCCGTCGAACGCTTCATCCCCATGTCCCCTCCCGAACAGCGCGAGCTCGAAACCATCGCCGCCCGGCTCTACGACACATAGGCCGATGCCCCGTCGTCCCGGCGCCACCCCCCCAACTGCCACCGCGCCCATCCCACCACGCCACCGAACCCGCCACCCCGTAGACCATGCGCCATGCGCCCCGAGTGGTCGCGCCACCGGGCCGCCGCCCTCAGCTCCCAGCCCGTGGCGCCGACTCGAATCCCTCCCGCCGGTGCGTCCCATCACAGAACGGCTTCGTCGCCGAATGTCCGCAGCGGCAGAGCGCCACCACATCGTTCTTCTGCGCCACCTCGAACCGGTTTCCCTCCGCATCCACGATCACCACCTCCCCCCGCACCAAATACGGACCGTGGTCCCGAATCGAAATCGTCACCTCGGACATCCCAGGCAGAACCTCCATTCCCGTGGAATA
>NZ_DAOUBJ010000043.1:0-5919 GCF_034432735.1 Tepidiforma sp.
GAGCGGGTGAAGGCGGCGATGGGCGCTGAACAGCTCGACTTCCTGGGCGGCGGGACGGACGGTATCGGGACGCCGGAGGATCTTCGCCAGCATCTGCGGAAGTTCGCCGAGGCTGGTGTGGACCAGACGGTGTTCATCCAGCAGGGAGGCAAGAATCGCCACGAGCACATCTGCGAGGCGCTGGAGCTGTTCGCGGCGGAGGTGATGCCGGAGTTCCAGGAGGAAGAGGAGCGGCGACAACGGAAGAAGATGGAGGAGCTTGCGCCCTACATCGAAAAGGCGCTTGCCCGCAAGAAGCGGATGCGGGAGCTGACCGACGACGAGATCCCGACGTACGCGGCCTATGGCGCGATGATCGCGGAGGTCGACACGTCGAACCTGGAAGGCGCGGCCCGCATCCGGGCGGAACGCTGGCGCAAGATGCGGGAAGTGCTTTCGAACGTGTAGGCGGGTATTCGACGCTCTCGGACAGGCCCTCCCCGTACGGGGAGGGCCTGTCGGGGTTTGGCCGGGGTCAGTGGGCTCGGTCGGGGGCCGGCCTCGGTGGCGGGGAGCCGAGGCCGCCCATGGGTACGAGCTGCGCCATGTCGATATCGAGGAGGGTAGGCCCGCCGTGTTCCAGTGCACGCGATAGGGCGGCCCGGAAACCGGGGGCCGACGCGACGGGCTCGGCACGGATGCCCATCGCCTCGGCGAGTCGGACGAAGTCGGGCGTTGCGAGGTCGACGCCGAACTGGCGACCTTGGAAGGTACGCCCCTCGATGGTGCGCAATACGCCGTATCCGTGGTCGTTGAAGATGCAGACGATGACCGGGACGTTGTACTGTGCCGCGGTGGCGAGTTCGCCGAGGGCGAGCATGAATCCGCCATCGCCCTGGATGACGATGGCGGGGCGGGCGGTACCGATGGCGGCACCGAGTGCGAGAGGAAGCCCCGGTCCGATGGCTGCGGATGTTGGGTAGATGGACGTCCGGGGTGCGAGGATGGGGAGCAGCCGGTTTCCCCAGAGGTAGGCGGGAACGGTGGCATCGCGGACGATGAGGGCGTCGCGAGGTGCGAGCTCGCGGATGGCGTCCATGATGGCGGCGTAGTCGGGGCCGATTTCGCGCCGAATCGCTTCGCGAGCGGCGTCGCGCAGGGTAGCGGCGCGCTCGGCGAATGACCCTTCGGAGCGGTGGCCGGCGAGGTGGCGAAGCAGCTGGCTGAGCGCTAGCCGCGCGTCTCCGACGATGGCGACTTCGGGCGGGTAGTTTCGACCGATGACTGCCGGGTCGGCATCGATGTGGACGAGCTTTGCGGCGAATCGCAGCGTCCAGTTGCGGGTAGGGCCTGCCTGGAAGCGGGTGCCGACAGCGAGGATGGCATCGGCTGTTTCGAGCACTTCTTGGAGACCGGGATGAGCGGAGAGGGGGCCGAGGGCGAGGGGATGGTCCTCGGGGATGGAACCGCGGCCGTTGGGGGAGGTGAGGACCGGTGCGCCGAGTTCCTCGGCCAATTGCTGGAGCTCTCTTTCGGCACCGGCCGCGAGGACGCCGCCGCCGGCCCAGATGAGGATGCGGCGGGCCTGCTGGAGCACCTCGGCGGCGCGTGCGAGGGTGGTACGGTCGGGGCTGACGCGAGGCCAGGCCTCGACGTGGGGAACGTCGACCTCGGCGCGGGTGTACTGAAGGTCGATCGGGATTTCGACGGCTCCGGGTGCCGGGCGACCGGTGGAGATGTCGCGGGCCACTTCGACGATGGTGCGGGCGATGTCCTCGGTCCGGCGCACGGACTCTGCGCGGCGGGTGACGGTCCGGAGCATGGGAAGTTGGGCCTCGGCCTCGTGGAGGAAGCCCTTGGCTTTGCCGTAGAAAAGGGATTCGACTTGTCCGGTGATGAGGAGGACTCGGCTGGAGGCGAACTGGGCTTCGTAGAGGCCGGTCATTGCGTTGGTGGTTCCGGGGCCGGTGCTCGCGATGGCGACGCCGATTCGGCCTGTGGCGCGGGCGTAGCCATCGGCAGCGTGGAGGGCGGCTTGCTCGTGGCGAACGGCGATGGGGGTGATGCCGCCGAGACGGTGAATGGCGTCGTAGATGGGGATGTTGTGCACGCTGACGATGCCGAAGACGTGCGCTACGTCGAGCGCTCGAAGCGCGTGGTAGACGGCTTCGCCGCCGGTCATCTCTTGCATGTGGCCCTCCCGGGATGGTGGCGGCGGTGGACGGTGGAGCCGGCTATCGGTCTGGTCACCATCGGTACGGACCTGGCTGCCAATCTGCTTCGTAGTAGGGCGATACGTGGGTTCCGGGTGCGATGATCCGGTCGATCGCTTGGCGGTCTTCGTCGGTTATGGCGATGTCGAGGGCGGCGAGGTTGTCTTCGAGCTGTTCCATGGTGCGAGGTCCGATGATCGGGCTCGTGACACCGGGCTGATGCATGCACCATGCGAGCGCAAGGCGGGAGATGGTGGTTCCTTTGTCGCGCGCGAGCGATTCCAGGGGTTCGATGACATCCCAGATGGCATCGTTCATGCGCCGGCGGTACATGGGGTTGGCGTCGAGGTTGGCGTAGCGGCTGTCGGGCGGGGGTGGCGCGTTGCGGGTGTATTTTCCGGTGAGCAGGCCGCCGGCCAGGGGGCTCCAGGGGATGATGGCAAATCCGTAGGCGCGAGCCATCGGGAGGAGCTCGCGTTCGATCCGCCGGTCGAGGAGGTTGTAGGGTGGCTGCTCACAGACGAAGCGCTCGAGTCCGTACTCCTTCGAGACCCAGAGGCTTTCGACGAGCTGCCAGGCGGCGAAGGTGCTGGTGCCGATGTAGCGGACTTTGCCGGAGCGAACCAAGTCGTCGAGGGCACGGAGTGTTTCGTCGATGGGGATGTCGGGCTGAGGGCGATGGATCTGGTAGAGGTCGATCCAATCGGTGCCGAGGCGCCGCAGGCTTGCATGGCATTGTTCGATGATGTGGCGGCGGGCGTTGCCCATGGCGTTCGGGCCTTCGCCGATGCGCCCGTGTACTTTGGTAGCGAGGATGACGTCGTTGCGCCGGCCGTTGCGCGCGAGGGCGGCGCCAACGGCTTCTTCGCTGCGGCCTTGGGCGTAGACGTTCGCGGTGTCGATGAAGTTGATGCCGGCGTCGAGTGCGCGGTCGATGATGTCTGCGGCATCGGAAGGGGAGGTGCGGCCGCCGAACATCATCGCACCGAGGCAGAGTGGGCTGACGCGGACGCCGGTGCGGCCGAGGGGTCGGTACTCCATGCTGGGACCTCCAAGGTGGTGTGCAGGGAGCGTACGCGAGCCGGGGTGGAATTGCAGGCTCGGGCGCCTCGGCGCTGGCGTCCGTGTCGGTGTCCCTTCGCGGAAGCCGGGGGATGGTCGGGGACCGTCGGGGGAGCTCAACCATCCGACAGTCTTGCGGTTTCGGCGGCGAGGTCGTGAAACCAGGCGAGGCGATCGGGCTGGACCTGCTCCCAGGCGAAGCGCCACGTCCAGTTGCCCTCGGCCCTGCCGGGGTGGTTCATGCGATGTTCGCTGTCGAGGGCGAGCAGATCCTGCATGGGGACGATGGCCGTCTCGGCGATGCTGTGGAGCGCGGTGGAGATGAGGTCATCGACGATGTGCGAGCCGTCGATGCCGAGTTCGCGGCGGACGTTGTCGCGCTCCCATTCGGGGAGGTGTTGCCACCAACCGAGCGTGGTGTCGTTGTCGTGGGTGCCGGTGTAGACGACCTGGTTCCGGCGGTGGTTTCGGGGGAGGTACGGGTTGTCGGGATCGCCTCCGAAGGCGAACTGCAATACGGCCATGCCGGGGTAGCCCAATTCGTCGCGGAGGGCCCGCACGTCATCGGTGATGATGCCGAGGTCCTCGACGATGATGGGCAGGGTGCCGAGCTCGCGCTGGAGCGCATCGAACAGGTCGCGGCCGGGTCCGGGAAACCACGAACCACGGACGGCTGTTGGCTCATGTGCGGGGATGTGCCAGGCGGCCACGAAGCCCCGGAAGTGGTCGACCCGGACGGCGTCGAAGAGGGCGAGGGCGCGTCGGAACCGGTCGATCCACCATCGGTAGCCATCGGCGCGCATTGCGTCCCAGTCGTAGAGGGGGTTACCCCAGCGTTGGCCTGTTTCGCTGAAGGCATCGGGGGGGACGCCGGCGACTACGGAAGGGTTTCCGTTGGCGTCGAGCAAGAAGAGATGACGGCGGGTCCAGTGGTCGGCGCTGTCGCGGTCGACGAAGATTGGCATATCGCCAATGAGGACGATGTTTCGCTCTCGGGCGGCGGCGCGGAATTCGCGCCACTGAGCATCGAAAACGTACTGGAGGAAGAGGTTGAAGTGGATTGCATCGTCCAGTCCGGCGGACGGGATGGGTGCCGGCGGGGGGAGGTCCCGGTACTCTGGCGGCCATTCCCACCAGGGGCGCCCCGTAACGCGATGCAGGGTTTCGAAGAGGGCGAATTCGGATGCCCAAGGTTGTTCCTGGACGAAGGCTTGGAGTTGGTCGTTGGAAGACGAGGCGCGGAATCGCTGGTATGCACGCTGAAGCCGCGGCCACCGGGCTTGGCGGAGCGCGGCGAAATCGACGCGGTGGGGCCGGCCGACGGGGGGCAACACTGCCTCGTCGGCCGTGAGCCACCCCCGCTCGACAAGCCAGTGGAGATCGATGAGGCGGTCGTCGCCGGCGAAGGCGGAGCGTCCGGCGTAGGGGGAATCGTAGGGGCCCGGCGGGCAGACGGGCAGCATCTGCCAGGCGCGGGCCCCGGCGGCCGCGAGGAGGTCGAGAAAGCGTATGGCGGGCTCGCCGAGGGTGGCGGGGTGGGGGAGCGAGGTGGGATGGAGGAGGATGCCAGCGAGCCGCTTGCCCATCATGGGGCGGTGGCCAGCTGTTCGAGTTCATCGAGCGAGAGGCGGGCGGCGCGGCGGCCGTGGTGAAGGAGGGCGGCGACATCGCCGCGGGCTTGGGCGGTTTCGAGCGCGGCGAAGGTGTAGCTTTCGCCCGGCACGGGGAAGTCGACGGCGGGCGGGTCTTCGACGACGAGGAAGACTCCGGTATTCGGACCGCCCTTGTGGAGTTGACCGGTCGAGTGGAGATAGCGAGGTCCGAAGCCGACGGTGACGGCTACGCGAAGCCGGTTGCGGAGGGCGTGGCGGGCGTGTTCGAGCCGGGCGGTGGACGTTCGATTCCGTGGGAGGTAGGCAAGGATGGCAAGGTAGTCTCCCGGACGCAGGGAAGCCAGGACATCGGCGGCCGGGGGTGTCTCTGGCTCGGGTGCGCTGCCGGCGAGCAGTTGGCGGGCCATCTGCTTGGCCTCTTCGACGTTGGGTTGATCGAAGGGGTTGATGCCGAGGATGTGGCCAGCTATAGCGGTGGCGAACTCCCAGCGGAAGAATTCGGCTCCGAGGTCCAGTGGTCCGATGGCAGGCAAGCGGACTACCGGGTGGCCGGCGGCCTCGATGGCATCGAGCCCATCGATGGTGCCGTAGGCGACGAAGAGGCGGTCGTGGCTGTAGACGCCGGGCGAACCGAGACGTTCTCCTGCGACCGGGACGATGCCCTTCCCGCACTTGCCGGTGGATTCAGCGACGAGCTGTTCGATCCAGTGGCCGAGCGCTTCGACCTGGTGAGGGAGGATGAGGGTGAGCTTATCTTTGCCGGCGAGGGCGGCCTCTGCGATGACGGTACCGAGCCATGTGCCGGGGTTGGAGGCGAGGTGGCGTGGCTCGCGGCAGGCCCGGGCCATGGGTCCGACGCGCCCGAGCAAGGCCGGGACATCGACGCCGCTAAGCATGGCCGGGACGAGGCCGAAATATGAAAGCGCGGAGAACCGCCCGCCGATATCGGGCGGGTTGAGGAAGACTTGGCCGATGCCAAGCCGGCGCGCTTCGGCCTCCAGGGGGGTCCCGGGATCGGTGACGACGATGAACCGTGAGGGGTCGGGAATTTT
>NZ_DAOUBJ010000044.1:0-32135 GCF_034432735.1 Tepidiforma sp.
CCGATCTGATGCTCGAAACGGCACCTCGCATCCCCGGTCATCCCCGCCAAACGAACCGCTAGCTCCTCCAAACGCCCGAGGCTCCCGAGCGGCTTCGTCAGCCGGTCCAGCCGCGAAGCCGTCGCCTGCGCCGCAACTTCGTCGATCGCCGGAATGTCGTACACCATCAAAATTCCACCCCAGGTTGTGCTTTGATTCCCTGCTCGCGATACGGATGCTTCACGAGCGTCATTTCCGTCACCAGATCGGCCGCCTCGACGAGCGCAGCCGGCGCATACCTCCCCGTCACCACCACGTGCAGCATCGGCCGCCGCTCGACCAGCGCCTCCACGGCGTCAGCCGTCGCCAGCCAGCCGTAGTGCAGCAGGTAGGTAAATTCGTCCAGCACCAGCAGCGAAAGCTCCGGGTCCATGAGCCGGGCCCGGGCACGCTCCCACTGCTCCAGCGCCAATGCCCGCGTCCGCTCCAAATCCTTCGACTTCCACGTGAACCCGTCGCCCAGCGGATAGACCGGAATCCCGAGCCGCTTCGCCGCTCGGTGCTCACCGAAATTCGCCGTCGGCGGCTTGATGAATTGGTAAACCTCCACCGCCATCCCCCGACCCCACGCGCGCAACACCATCCCCAGCGCTGCCGTCGTCTTCCCCTTCCCATTGCCCGTATTCACGATGAGCAACCCCTTCTTCTTCCGCGGGCCCTTCACCGGCTGGTGCTCAATCCCGTCCATGGACTACCTCCAACGCCTCGGCCTGCCGGTCGCCCGGCAGCTCGAAATCCACCCGACAGCCATCCGCACCATCCCACCGCACCCTTGCCTCCAGCCCGTAAACTGCTCCCAAGCGCGCCGGCACGAACACATCTCGGGGCCGGCCCACCGCGACAACCCGCCCCCCATGCAACAGCATCGAACGGTCGCACCAACGTGCCGCCGCCTCGAGGTCGTGCAAAACGACCACGAAACCCATCCCCCTACCGGCCAGCCGCCGCAGCAGCATGAACAGCTCCAGCTGATGACGAACATCCAGCGACGCCGTCGGCTCGTCCAGAATCACCACTGAATCCGCCTGCGCCAGCGCGCGTGCAACCATCACTCGTTGCCGCTCGCCGCCGGAGAGCGTGTCGAATCGCCGCCCCGCCAACTCCAATACCCCCACCGCCGCCATCGCCCGTGCGGCGAACTCCCGGTCCGCCTCGCTCTCCCGGGCAAGCGCTCCGCGGTGCGGGTAGCGTCCCATCGCCACCAGCTCCCCGGCGGTGAATCCCGGCGCCTGCGGGATCGATTGCTGCACGAAGGCGAGGTGGCGAGCGGCCGCTCTTCCCGTCACCGCTCGCCCCTCGACTTCGAATCGAACCGAGCCAACTGCCGGCCGGAGCAGGCCAGCCAGCAGCTTCGCAACGGTCGATTTCCCGGCGCCGTTCGGCCCGATGAGCCCCAACACCTCGCCCGGCCCGACGCAAAGCGAAACGTCCCGCACGAGCCACCGCGACCCCGCACGATACCCCATCCCCGAAGCCTCCAGCACGAACGACGCCGCCATCCCGGCCTCCCTAGCGACCTTGACCAGCCAGGCTGAATTGCGGCGGGTCCGCCACCGGAAACTCGTTCGGCCACAGGATGTGCGCGAGGTGTTCCACCGCCCGCACGTTCGCGAACGAGTTCGTCGTGTACAGCGAGGGCGGCACGACGTACACCTTGCCGTTCCGCACCGCCGGTACGCCCGCGAGGGTCGGCTCTGCCAACAACTCCGCCTTGAACTTCTCGCCCGCCTCATTCGGCATCGGAATGATGATGATGTCCGGATTCGCCGCGACGACCGCCTCCAGCCCAATCTGCTGGTTCCCCTTCACCCCGCTTACCGTGCCAGCGTTCTTCGCCCCAGCCGCCGTCACGATGCCCTCACCCGTCGTCCCCGAACCAGCCATATAGAGCGACGTGTACTTCGTCAGATGGGCGACGACCGGCTTTTCCGCGTCCGCCTTCTTCCCCGTCACCGCGACCACCTTCTCGTACCGCGCCGAAACCTCGTCCGCCAGCGCGATCGCGCGCTCCTCCTCACCGTAGATGTAGCCCAGCAGCAGAATCGCGTTCAGCCGGCCCGCAGGCGTCGGGTCCAAGTTCAACTGGATTACCGGAATACCCGCTCCCTCGATCGCCGCCACCACATCCGCCTTCTGCGTTGGCGTCGCAATCACCAACTCCGCCCCGCTCGCGACCACCGCTTCGGGTTCGCGCGCTACCGTCGGCAGCGATTTCACCAGCGGTGCGAAACTCGACGTGTCCGGATTCTTCGTCGCCGAACCCACACCCACGATGCGGTCCAGCGGAACCAGCGACAGCGTGATCTCGTCGATGCCCGCCGACATCGTGTGAATCTTCATCGGCTTCGCCTTGATGGCGCGCCGGCCGTTCAGCCCCTCCACCTCGCGTGGCCACGAGAGATTCGTAGCGTCGACGATCCCCGGCACTCCCCTCAGCCGCTCCTCGATCCGCTTCGCCGGCGATGCCGTCGGCGTCGCCATAGCAGTGGCGGTCGCAGCGTTCGATGGCGTGGGCGAAGGCGACCCGTCGTCATCGTCGCCCCCGCACGCCGAGGCAAAGGCGCCCACCGCGAGTGCGGCCAGGGCCAGAGGCAAAAGCCGTTGCAAAAGTCGTCTCATCGTCGAAATAACCCTCCTCGGATCAAACCTGGATCGTCAGCCGCGAGCGCTGTCGCAGCAGGATCGCCGCAAAAACCGGTGCCCCGACGAGCGCCGTCACCATCCCCACCTGCAGCTCTGCCGGCCGCACCACCGTCCGGGCCACCGTGTCCGCCCCCACCAACACAGCCGCCCCAGCCAACATCGATGCGGGCAGCAGATAGCGGTAATCCGGCCCCATCACCAGCCGCAGCAAATGAGGGACGACGAGCCCAACGAAGCCGATTGTCCCGCTCACGCTCACCGACGCAGCCGTCGCCAGCGTCGCGCTCCCCAGCAGGAGCGCACGCGTGCGGCCCACCCGCACCCCACTGGTCGCTGCAACCTCTTCCGAAACCGCCAGCAGATTCAGTTCGCGCCCGGCGAGCCCCATCACCACCAGGCCAGCGCCAATCGGCACCACGACCACGCGGGCGTACTCCCACGATGCCCCACTGAAGCCGCCCGCCAGCCAGAACAGAATCCCCCGCAGCGCCTCGTCGGGTGGAACCAGCGCGATGACGACCGCCGTCGCAGAGCCAAGGAACGCGCTCACCGCCACCCCCGCCAGCAGCAGACTCGACGGTACCGGCACGCCTCCGGGCGACCCCAACAGGTACACGAGCCCGGCCGCACCGAGCGCCCCGCCAAAGGCCGACCCACACACCCACCAGAGCGACGCCGCCCCGAGCCCCGAAGCGATCGCCACCACCGCACCCGTCGCCGCCCCCGACGAGACGCCCAGAAGGCCCGGATCCGCCAATGGGTTGCGAAAGAGCGCCTGCATCGTCGCGCCCGCCGCCGCCAGCCCCGCACCGACCAGCGTCGCCAGCACCACACGCGGCAGCCGAAGCCGTTCCACCACCAGCCGCTCGCGCTCCTCGTGAACCCCGAGGTCGATGCCAGCCCGAGCCGCCAGCACCGAAACCACGTGCGCCGGCGGAATGCGGAACGGCCCGTTCGCCACGGCCATCACGGCCGCCGCCCACCACAACACGACCAACACCGCACACACCAGCGCGAAGCGCCGAAGTCCAGCCGAACCATCGGCCGGACACACGCTCGCCGCGCCGCTCCCCAGCCCCGAACCTCTCGCCGTCACATCCATCGTTCGACCCCCGCCGCGGGGGCAGGGCGCCGAACCACGCTGCCGGCTACCTTCCCTCCCATAAGGCGCGGGCGCCGTCGCACCGGACAGCGCCCGCGGGACTCGCTGCCCCATTCGCCAGGCAGCAAAATGCCCCTCACGCAGGAGGGGCAGTGGTCTCGTCACATGGAAGGCAACAGCCGAACCACGTGTCCACTACCCGTTTCCCCGCGGGCTAGACACCGACGCCGCTGGCGACCTGGCTTACCGCCCAAAGGCGGATCACAGTTGCGGGACAGCCCCGGATTCGCACCGGGTTCGCAGCTGAGCGTCGCGGCGCATCCTAACACCGGCCTTCGTGCGCTGGCAATCCCCGCCTCGCTCGCCATGCGCGCCAGCGCTCCACCCCGCTACCATCACTTCGTGCCCGCCACGCTCGCCGACGACGTCATCCCAGGGGTCCGTTGGATCCGCGGCACCCGCGGATCCAACGTCTACCTCGTCGACCTCCCATCCGGCGGCCTCGCCCTCGTCGATACCGGGTTCGCCGATAGCGCCGCTCCCATCCTCACCGCCCTCGCCAGCCTCGACCGCCCACTCGAAGGCATCCTCCTCACCCACCGGCACCGCGACCACACCGGCGCGGCTGCCGCCCTCGCCGCGGCCACCCGAGCGCCCGTCGTCGCCGGTGCGAGCGATTGCTGGCTGGTCGAAGGCCACCACTACCTTCGGCCTGGAATCGGCCGCACCCACCCCTTGCGCCTCATCGGTGCGCGCTTCCTTCCTCGCCCCCAGCCGGTGCCGGTCGCGATCCCAGTCGACCGCGAGACCATCGTCCTCCCCGGAATCCGCGCCATCCCCACGCCGGGCCACACGCCGGGTTCCCTCTGCTTCATCGCCGAGCACCTCGGCGCCTGTTTCGTCGGCGACCTCGTCATCAGCCACGACGGCGAACTCACCCGCTCCCTCGCCTGGGCGAACCACGACGACGCCCGCTACCTTCGGTCCCTCGCCGAATTCTCCGCCGTCGCGCCGCCCGCTGGATTCCCCGGCCACGGCACGCCCCTCACCACCGGCTTCGATACCGCTTTGCGCACGCTCGCAGCCCTCCCTCGCCGCCCCCTCACCCCGCGCACCGCCATCGAGCGCGCCCGGCGCCTTGCCCGATTCAGCCACCAGTTCGTCAATCGACGAGAGCCAAATGTCAAGAAAAGGTAAAGGCGAGCCCGCTTCCGCCCGATTGCCGGTAGCGATCCCCGAAGTAAAGATAGGCGCCGTGAAAAAACCCTTCGTCCTCGTCATCGGCCACGCCGGGGCAGCCGGCGAGGCACCGGCCAATACGCTCGCCGGAGTCCGCGCCTGCCTCGATGCAGGTGCAGAGGCCATGGAGATCGACGTACAACTCTGCGCCGACGGCATCCCCGTCCTCATGCACGACGAAACCGTCGACCGCACCACCAACCTCACCGGGCGCGTACGCGACCTCCCCCTCGCCGCCCTCCAGACCGCCGACGCTGGAGACGGCGAACCCGTCCCCACCCTCGAGCAAGTGCTCGACCTTGTCGATGGCCGCCTCACCGTCATGTGCGAACTCAAAGCCACCCCCGGCGACCCCGAACACGATGCCCGCGCCGTCGAAGCCGTCGTCGGCGTCATCCGCCGTCGGGGCGCCGAATCCTGGACGGCCATCCACTCCTTCTCCGCCGACATCGTTGCCCACGCCCGCGAGGCCGAGCCGCGCATCTCGGCCGCCATCATCTCGCCGCCTGTCGCCGGCGACGGAATCGAGCGGCTGCTCGGCGGCCTGCTCAAGCGGAACGCCCAGGCCATCTCCGTCGAGCATCGCGCCATCACACGCGACCTCGTCGCCCGCGCCCGCCGCCGCCAGGTCACCGTCTGGTGCTGGACGGCCGACAGCCCAGCCGATTGGGAACGCGTCGTCGATGCCGGCGTCGCCGGCATCATCACCAACGTCCCCCACCATCTGCGGGCCTGGCTCTCGGAGTCCTAGCCCCCCTTCGGGCCCGTGTACACCACTTCGAACAGCACACCGTCCGGCGAAGTGAACATCACCTGGTAATACGTCTCCTCCGGACCCATCGCGAACTCGGGCCGGTGCCGTGGCGTCTCGAACAGGCACTCCACACCCCGCCCGCGAAGCCACGCCACCGCGTCATCCACACCCAGCTCCGATTCAGCGCCCACGGCGAGGTGGTTCACTCCCGCCGCGTCACGGTCGTTGGCTCCCGTTCGCGCCTGAGGCACGAACCACAAACTCGTATCGTTCGTCGCCCCAACGCCCAGCACACCGTCCGCATCGTGCAGCGTCTGCCAACCGCAGTGGGCAAAAAATTCTCGGTAGAAGCCGAGATGCGCGGGATCGACATTGATCTGGATGTGAGAAAGAGTCACGGGCATGGCAGTCCTCCTTCGCGCTGGTCTCCAGCGGCCCGTGCACTGTAGAACACATGTACGAACACCACAACCCGCTCACCAGGATCCGCCGCCGCCGCCGCCGCCCCCGCCCCCAGAGCCCCCGCTGAAACCCGACCCGCCGCTCGAACGCGTCGCCCCGAGCGTCGCCCCGACCGAGCGATCGAACGTCCGCAACCCCTCCGAAAACGCCATCACCTGGAACGGGCCCACCCCCGTGTACCACGCCGTGGTCGCCTCGCGCGCGGCAGCGTCGAGCCCTGAAAACGCCTTGGCCCACTTCTCGACGCACCCGAACACGATCGCGAACGGCAAGTACCGCGCAAAAATGTTCCGCTGCTCGTTGAACTCCTGCCGGTGCGTTTCCGCCGTCTCGATGTAGAGCCGGAAGCCAAGCACCCGCCGCAGCATCTCGCTCCCCATCGCCGTCCGCCGAGCCATCGCTGGCGCCAACCCGAACAGCGCGAACCCACCCGCCGCCAGACCCGCCGGAAGGAGCGCCCTGCCCAAGAGCGTCGCACTCGCGAGGCTCAACCCGACCGCCCCGGCCAGCACGCCCAGCGCCGCAACCACCCCACTGCTCTTCGCGGAGCCCGGCCGCACCGCGAACCAGCCCCGCGCCATCGCATCGTCGTAGAGCAGCCCTTGGACGCGCCGCAAATCGTCCGCGAACTTGTACTTCAGCTCCGAGACCTTCACCCGCTCGCCACCCTCGAAAAGCGCATCGAGCAGCGCCGCCTCGTACGGAAGCAGGTCGTCGCCCGGCTTCAGCTTCGTCAGCTCCCAATCCACCCTACCGAGCAGCCCTTTCTTCGGGATCTCCGTAATGTGCAGGTAGCCCCGCACCGCCAGATCGACGATGGTCGCCGTCACGTCCCGCTCGTCCGCGCGTTCATCCAAAAGCACGCCCATCTGCGCCGGCCGCAAATCCTCCGGCGGCAGGTATTCCACCACCAGCGGCGGCCCCCCGAAGAGCGGCCGCGTCTCCTCCTCGACATCTTGCGTCAGGTAGTAGATGCTCCGGTACCGCCGGTCTCGCCCGTGCCGCCACCAAAGCGCCAGCGCCCCCGCCACGCCAATCACGGCAGAAAGCACCAATCCCGCCACCTCGACCGCGTCCAACTTCACATAGTCGTCTATCCCGGCCGGCTCGATAACCTTCGGCGGGATCACGCTCACCAGCCCCGCTTCCCATCCCACCGCCACCGTCACCTGCTCCCCCCAAGCGAGCGGCCGCGAACGAAAGGTCGCCACCCCGTCCCGCGCCTCACCCGTGCATGGCTCCGTCGATCCCGGTTCTCCAACGAAGCAAGCGACGCCCCCAACGTCACCCCGCGGCAGCTCGACCCGCAGTTCGAACCGCTCGATCGGGACTTGCCACCGGCCCGTCACGTTCCAGTACAGCTCGTCGTGGTCCGAATAACTGTCCAGCGCCCGCTCGACTGCATAACGGATCACGTACGTCTGCACGCCGCTCACCCACTCGTCCGGATCCCCGATGCGCAGGCGAACCGTCCCGGGCAACGATTCCCGTTCGAACTTCCACGCCGCACCGCGCTCGTCCACCACCGAGAAATCCCGGTACGACCACTTCCGAACCCACCCCCCCGGGCAAACGAAGCGCGGCGTCTCGCCGCCACTCGGCGGAGGCCCACACTTCGCTGTCTCGAACAGGTCACGGTAGATGCCGTGCCGCAGCAGCTTGCCGAAGTCGACCGTCACCCGCTCCTCCACATCCACCACCCCGTCCTCGCGGATGCGATACGTCGCAGCGAATTCCGTCACGCTCCAGCCCGACTCCTGCGCCTCGGCCGGCTGGCTCCCAGCGTCGGCAAGCGTCCCAAGGAGCGCTGCCCCGAGAACCGTAGCCACGGCCAACGCGCCGATCCGTCGTCGCATGGCGGCATTCTACGTCCCGCAAAGCCTGGCTTCGCCTGTTGCCTCACATCCGACAGCGAAGGGGCGTATGATCCAGCCTTACCACGCGGTCGCGCGCCGCCACCCCCACCCGGGAAGGTCTATGCAAGCATTCGAATACGCCCGCCCCGGCTCCCTCGCCGAGGCCCTCTCCCTCGCCAGCAATGGTCGCCGCGTCCTCTTCCTCGCCGGCGGAACCGACGTCATCGTCCAGCTCCGCGAAGGACGGCGCACCTGCGACCTCCTCATCGACCTGAAGCGCGTACCAGAGCTCACCACGATCACCGAGCACCCCAGCGGCGCGCTCGAGATCGGTGCCGCCGTCCCCCTCGCCGAAATCTACGAACACCCCGCCGTGCGCAGCCGATTCCCAGCCCTCGTCGACGCCGCCACCATCATTGGCGGCATCGCCATCCAGTCCCGAGCAACCCTCGGCGGCAACCTCTGCAACGCGAGCCCCGCCGCCGACTCCTCGCCCGCACTCATGGTCCTCGGAGCCCTCGCGCGCACCGCTGGACCATCCGGCGAGCGCACCCTCCCCGTCGCCGACTTCTTCCTCGGGCCGGGGCGCAACGCCCTCCAACCCGGCGAAATCCTCGTCTCCGTCCGCATCCCGCCCCTTCCCACCAACGCCGCCGCCTTCTACCACCGCTTCATCCCGCGCAACGAAATGGACATCGCGGTCGCATCCGCGGGGGCCTTCCTCGCCCTCGACCCCCAGGGGCGCATCGCCGATGCGAAGGTCGCCCTCGGCGCCGTCGCCCCCACCCCCATCCTCGTCCCCGCTGCCCGCGAAGCCCTCGTTGGCCGCACACCCGACACCGAGGCCTTCGCCGACGCCGGCCAAGCCGCCCACGACGCCGCCAACCCGATCGACGACATGCGAGGCAGCGCCGCCCAGCGCCGCCACCTCGCTCGAGTCCTCACCGTCCGCGCACTCGAACACGCCCTCCGCCGCATCCGCGCCCACCAGAAGGAGCACCCCAACCAGCAATGAAACGCACCCACGTCCAAGCACGCATCAACGGCGAAGAACGCGACTTCCTTTGTGAACCTCGCCAAAGCCTCCTCGAAGTCCTCCGCGAAGAACTCGGCCTCACCGGAAGCAAAGAAGGCTGCAACAACGGCAACTGCGGCGCATGCTCCGTCATCATGAACGGCCGCGTCGTCAACGCCTGCTGCGTCCTCGGCGTTGAAGCCGAAGGCGCCGATATCACCACCATCGAAGGCATCGCCCACGGCGACAACCTCCACCCCCTCCAGCAAGCCTTTCTCGAAGAAGCCGCGCTCCAATGCGGCATCTGCACCCCGGGGTTCATCGTCTCCGCAAAAGCCTTGCTCGACAGGGAGCCCAACGCCGACGAGCACCGCATCCGCTTCTGGCTCTCCGGCAACCTTTGCCGCTGCACCGGCTACGACAAAATCATCCGCGCCGTCCAGCGCGCCGCCAGCCAACTCCAGGAGGCCACCTCATGACCACCGTCGAACGCCCGCAGTACCGCGTCATCGGTACCCGCCCCATCCGCCCGGACGGCGTCGAAAAAGTCACCGGCAAAGCCCTCTACGGCGCCGATATCCGCCTCCCCGGGATGATCTACGGCAAGATCCTGCGCAGCCCACACGCCCACGCCCGAATCCGCTCCATCGACACCTCCGCCGCGGAAAAGGCCCCCGGCGTCCTCGCCGTCGTCACCCACGCCGACCTCCCCGCGGCCGCCGACCGTGTCGAAGAGCTGGGCGAAAGTGCCGTCAACGTCAAAGAGGTCAGCGAAAACATCCTCGCCTCCCAAAAAGTCCTCTACCGGGGCCACGCCGTCGCGGCCGTCGCGGCCACCAGCCCCCACCTCGCCGAAGAGGCCCTCGGCCTCATTCGCGTCGACTACGAAGTACTACCCCCTGTCCTCGACGTCTTGGATGCTATGCGCGACGACGCCCCCCTCCTCGACGAAACTCGTCGCACCAAGACCCTCATGACCGGCGAGCTCAGCGACCGGCCCTCCAACGTCGCCAGCTACAACCGCTTCCAAGGCGGCGACATCGACGCAGCCTTCGCTGAAGCCGATATCGTCATCGAACGCGAATTCCGCACCAAAATGGTCCACCAGGGCTACATCGAGCCCCAAAATTCCACCGCCAACTGGAACCCCGACGGCACCCTCACCATCTGGACCAGTACTCAGGGTGCCTTCGCCGTCCGAAACCTCGTCGCCGAAGTCCTCCGCAAGCCAATCGCCCAAGTCAAGGTCGTCCCCATGGAAATCGGCGGCGGTTTCGGCGGCAAGCTTCCCATCTACCTCGACCCCGTCGCTGCTCTGCTTTCCAAAAAAAGCGGCCGCCCTGTCAAAATCGTCATGTCCCGAACCGAGGTCTTCGAAGCCACCGGCCCCACATCCGGTACCGTCATCCGCGTCAAGGCCGCAGCCAAGGGCGACCGCCTCACCGCCGTCCAAGCCAGCCTCTACTACGAAGCCGGCGCATTCCCCGGGTCGTCCGTCGGTGCCGGCTCCATGACCATGCTCGCCCCCTACAACATCGAGAACTTCCTCATCGACGCCTACGACGTCGTCGTCAACAAACCCAAGACCGCCGCCTACCGCGCCCCAGGCGCCCCCGCCGCCGCCTTCGCCATCGAAAGCGTCATCGACGAACTCGCCCGCCACCAAAACGTCGATCCGCTCCTCTTCCGAAAAGTCAACTCCGCCCGCAAAGGCACCAAAATGGTCAATGGCATCGCCTTCCCCCGCATCGGGCACGAAGAGTGCGTCGAGGCCGCCCTCGCATCCGACCACTACCGCTCGCCCATCGAAGGCCCCTACCGCGGCCGCGGCGTCGCCTCCGGCTACTGGTTCAATGGCGGCATGCAGTCCAGCGTCGTCGTCGCAGTCAACACCGACGGTACCGTCAACCTCGTCGAAGGCTCCACCGACATCGGCGGCACCCGCGCCTCGCTCGCCATGCAGCTCGCCGAGACGCTCGGGATCCCCTACGAAACCATCCGCCCCTCCGTCGTCGATACCGACTCCATCGGTCACAACGACGTCACCGGCGGCAGCCGCACCACCTTCGCCACCGGGCTCGCCGTCTACGAAGCCGGCATGGCCGTCCGACGCGAGATGATCGCCCGCGCCGCTAAGCTCTGGGGTCTCCCCGAAGACGACATCGAATACACCGACGGCGTCGTCCGCAGCAAAAAAGACGGCCGCCAATTCACCTTCAAAGAGATCGCCGCCCAATCCGCCCGCACCGGCGGCCCCATCACCGGCAAAGCCTCCCTCGTCGCACGCGGCGTCGGCGGCGCATATGGCACCCACATCGTCGACGTCGAAGTCGACCCCGATACGGGCAAAGTCACCATCCTCCGCTACACCGCCGTCCAGGACGTCGGCACCGCCATCCACCCCTCCTACGTCGAAGGGCAGATCCAAGGCGGTGTCGTCCAAGGCATCGGCTGGGCCCTCAACGAAGAATACGTCTTCGACGAAGAAGGACGCATGGTCAACTCCAGCTTCCTCGATTACCGCATGCCAACCGCGCTCGACGTCCCCATGATCGACACCATCCTCGTCGAAGTGCCCAACCCCAGCCACCCATACGGAGTCCGAGGCGTCGGCGAAGTACCCATCGTCCCGCCCCTCGCAGCCATCGCCAACGCCATCTACGACGCCACTGGCTACCGCTTCACCGAGCTCCCCATCTCGCCCCGGCGCATCGTCGAAGCCCTCCACGGCCTCGCCTGATGGTTCGCGTCATCGTCCCGGCGAGCCTCCGCAGCCTCTGCGGAGGCTCGCCAGAGCTCGACCTTCCCGCAACCACCGTCGACGAGCTGCTCCGGGCGGTCGATGCCCGCTGCCCCGGTTTCTACCGACGCGTCGTCCAAGACGGCCGGCTCCGACCCGAGCTCGCCTTCGCCCTCGACGGCGAAATCGTCCCGCTCGCCCTCCACGACACCATCGTTGCCGCCGCCGAGATCACCATCGTGCCCGCCCTCGGGGGCGGCTAGCACCTCGCCGCGAGCCCCTCAGCCCCCACCTCCCGAAGCCGTCGGGCTCGTTCGCCCGGCCTCGTACGCCTCCGCCTCCGCACAGGCCGCCAGGAGCGCCTCCGCCAGCGCCCGCGCCGACTCCACCGTCAGCTCCACACCGACCCGCGCATCCAGCGGCCCCGAAGCATCCACAAAGTCCACCGTCACGGCGTGTTCCATATCCACGTACAACGGATGGTCGTACGTCACGCTCACCCGCGTCACCGGAAACCAGCCATTCCGCCCGAACCCCGCACCCTCGACGTCCCTGCCGACCAAAATGTTCGTGCACACCCCAGACCCTCCCGTTCATCCCAAATGGCGGTGGAAGAAATCGAGCACCTTCCTCCACCCATCCACCGCCGCCTCCGCCCGGTAAGCCGCCGGCCGGTTGTGGTAGAAGAACCCGTGCCCCGCACCTGGATACAGGTGGAACTCGTACACCTTGCCATGCTTCCTCAATTCCTCCTCGTGCAGCCGAACCTGCTCCGGCGAAGGTGCCCGATCCTCCTCACCGAACAGACCCAACAACGGACACGAGAGGTCCTTTGTGTAGTCGATCGGCGCCACGGGCCGCTTCTCCGTCAGCTCCTCAGGCCGCATCACCACACCGCCGCCCCACAGATCCACGCACGCATCGAACCGCTCCAGACAGGCAGCCAGGTAAGCATGGCGCCCGCCCGAACACGTGCCCGTCACCCCCACCTTACCGTTCGATTGCGGCAGCGCTCGGAGAAAATCGCGACAGGCCGCAGCGTCTCCCACCACCTGCGCATCCGGCACCCCACCCTCCGACCGCACCTTCGCCGCCACGTCCTCCGGCGCGCCCGTCCCCGCCCGACAATAGAGGTCCGGAACCGCCACCATGAACCCGTGGTACGCCAGCTTTCGTGCTGCCTCCTTCGTCCATTCGTCCCAGCCGGGCATGTGATGCAGCCAAACAACCGCTGGGAATGGCCCCGGCCCGAGTGGCCGCGCAACGTAGACCGATATCCAGTCGCCACCGTGCCCGTGGACCTTCGTCACCTCCGCGAGCATACCCTCGTAACTGCCCGTATCCGCCATCGACAATCCCCCGAGCCTATCGTCCAGTTTCGGCCAGAGTATACGCAGGGCTACTCCATCTCGCCCCAGTTCCGGCCCTGCTTCAAGTCCACCTTCAGCGGAACCTTCAGCTCGATGCTCCCCGACATCACCCGCGGCGCCAGCTCCCGGACTGCTTCCACCTCCTCTGCCGGGCACTCGAAAATCAGCTCATCGTGCACCTGCAGAATCATCCGGCTCCGCAGCCCCCGCTCGCGTAGCTCCTCGTCCACGCGAATCATCGCCACCTTGATGATGTCGGCCGCTGTGCCCTGAATCGGCATATTGATCGCCTCTCGTTCCGCCGCCGAGCGCACCTGAAAATTCGAACTACGAATTGCCGGAAGGTATCGGCGCCGACCGAAAAGCGTCTCCGCGTAGCCCCGCTCCCGCGTGAAGGCCAGCGTCTCCTCCTGCCACCGCGCTATCCCCGGGTACTTCTCGTAATACGTCCGAATGAACGCCTCCGCCTCCTCCCGCGTCATCCCCGTACGGCTCGCCAGCCCAAACTCGCCCATCCCGTACGCGATCCCGAAGTTCACCATCTTCGCCGTGTCCCGCATCTGGCGCGTCACTTCCGAAGGGTCCACCCCGTAAACCGTCGCTGCCGTCGCCCGATGGATGTCCTGATCCGCCAGAAACGCCGCGATCAGCCCCTCGTCCCCAGTGACATGCGCAAGAATGCGCAACTCGATCTGCGAATAGTCCGCACCCACAAGCCACGGATCGTCGAAAAACGCCGCAACGAACGCGCGCCGGATCGCCCGCCCAGTCTCCGTTCGCACCGGGATGTTCTGCAGATTCGGGTTCGTCGAACTCAAACGGCCCGTCGCTGCCACCGTCTGTTGGAAATCCGTATGAATGCGTCCGTCATCCGCTACCGCCCCCGGGAGCGCATCCGCATAGGTCGACTTCAGCTTCGTCAGCTCACGATACTGAAAGATCAAATCGATGATCGGCGTCAGTGGCCTGAGTGCCTCCAGCGACCGCTGGTCCGTGCTGTAGCCCTGCGTCGTCTTGCGCGTCTTCGGCAGCCCGAGCTCCCCAAAAAGCACATCGCTCAGCTGCTTCGGGCTCCCGATATTGAACTCGTGCCCGACGATCGCGTAAATCTCCCGCTCCACCCGGGCCGCCTCCTCGCCGAGCTCCCGCGACGCCTCGCGAAGCACCGCCAGATCCACCGCCACCCCCACCTTCTCCATCCGGTAGAGCACCCCGATGAGCGGCATCTCCATCTCCGCGAACAGCGACCACTGGCCACGCGCCCGCAGCTCCGCCGCCAGCGGCTCCCTCATCCGCAGCGCGTAATCCGCCTGCTGGCAGGCATACGGCGTCACCGCTTCCACCGCCGCCTGGCCCAGCACCGTCGCATTCCGCCCACTCCCCGTCAGCGACTGAAGCGAAATCAACTCCACCCCCATCCGCTCGTTCACCAACGAATTCAAGGCCGACGACGTCTCGCCCAGCAGGAAGGCCGCGACGGCCACGTCGAAGCCAAAGCCCGCCAGCGTCATCCCGTGCCGGTCCAGGAGATGGAGGATCGATTTCGTCCCGTAGGCCGTCTTCTCCAATCGCTCGTCCGCCAACAGCGGGCCAAGCACCTCCCGGACCTCCGCCAGCGACACCTGCTCCCCCTCGCCGCCCATCCGTGGCGCGTGCCCCACCGGCACATACCATGCCCTTCCGGGTTCCGTCGCGAACGCCAACCCCAGCAGCATCGGATGGCTCGAATCTCCCGTCGTCGTCACCCCCGCGATCGCGAACCCGCCGGCCGCTCGCAGCGCCGCCGCCAGCTCCTCCAACCCCGCACGGTCGCCCACCGCCCGATACGCAGTGTCGACCGACGCCGAAGCCGCCACCGCCTTCCGCGCGCCCAACACCTCCTCCAGCCGCTGCGCCAACACGCGAAACTCCAGCTCCCGAAAAAGCGCCGCGATCCGCTCCCGGTCGAAATCCCGCACCCGACACGCATCCAGATCGAACGCGATCGGCAGGTCGGTCCGAATCCTCACCAGCTCCTTGTTTCGCAGCGCCACCTCGCGCCCATCCAAAAGCCGCTGCTTCACCGCCCCCTTCAAGAGCTCGATGTTCTCGTAAATCGCCTCGACCGGCCCGAAACGCCGAATCAGTTCCGCTGCCGTCTTCTCACCGATGCCACGGATCCCTTCGATGTTGTCGCTCGTGTCCCCCTTCAGCGCCTTGAAATCCACCATGAACTTCGGACTGAATCCCCAGCGCTCAGCTACCTTCGCTTCGTCGTACTCCACCGTGTCCCGTTGAAACGGCCGGAACATGAACAGCTTGATGTTCGGCCCCACCAGCTGAACGAGATCCGTATCCAGCGTCGCGATATACGTCTCGATACCCTGTGCCGCTGCCCTCGTCGCGATCGTCCCCGCCACATCGTCCGCCTCGTAGCCCGGAACCTCGAAGACCGGAATGCCGAACGCATCCAGCATCTCCCGTACCCGCCCCATCTGGCGCACCAGCTCCTCCGGCGTCTCCCGGCGTGTCGCCTTGTACGCCTCGCTCGCCTCGTGGCGAAACGTCTTCCCGCCAGCATCCCAGGCGGCGCAAATATGCGTCGGCCGGAGCACATCCAGCACCCGGATCAACGTCTCCGCATAGCCATGAACTGCGAACGTCAGCTCGCCCTTCGACGTCATCAGCGGGCTGTCCGAATTCGCGAACGCGAAGAACGCCCGGTAGAGAATGCCATGCGAGTCGAGCACCACCAGGCGCGGCCGAGCATCCGTATCAGCGGGCACCCCCGCAGTATAGGTCACCGCCCCCACCACACGCCGCGCATTGCCCCTTCCCCCCGCTACACTATCCCCGGCCGCCACTGCGGCTGGGAGCCCCTCACCCATGGACTTTCGTCTCACCCCCGAACAGGAAGCCTTTCAGCGCGAAGTCACCGACTTCATCGAACACGGCCTCCCCGCCGGTTGGGACCAGGAGTTCGACAGCCTCCAAGACCGCCTCGCCATCGAACGCGACATCATGAAGCGCCTCGCCGCCAAACGCTGGCTCGCCGCACCGTGGCCCAAAGAATACGGCGGCCTCGGCGCCTCACCCATGCAACAAATGCTCTTCAACGAACAGATGGCCTATCACGGCGTCCCCGGCACCGTGAACATGGGCGTCGCCTGGGTCGGCCCGGTCGTCATGCTCTACGGCACCGACGAACAAAAAGCCCGCTTCCTCCCCCGCATCGCCGATGGCACCGACCTCTGGTGCACCCTCTACTCCGAACCCGGCGCCGGCTCCGACCTCGCCGCCATGCAGACCCGCGCCGTCCGCGACGGCGACGACTACATCATCAACGGACAGAAAATCTGGACCACCTTCGGCCACTACGCCGATTGGGGCTGGCTCGCCGCCCGCACCGACCCCAACGCGCCAAAACACAAAGGCATCTCCACCTTCGCCGTCAAAATGGATAGCCCCGGCATCACCGTCCGGCCACTGGTCAACATGGCCGGCACCCACGAGTTCAACGAAGTCTACTTCGAAGACGTCCGTGTCCCGGCCGCCAACCTCGTTGGCGAAGAAAATCGCGGCTGGTACAACGTCGCCGTCGGACTCGACTTCGAACGCTCCTCCATCGGCGCCACCTCCAACGCCCGCCGTACCGTCGACGACCTCGTCGCCTACCTCAAGACCCGCCGCGGCCGCACCCCCGATGTCATCCGCCACCGCATCGCCGAGCACGCCATCGGCGTCCAACTCCTCCGCAACATCGCCTACTATATCGCCTCCCAGCAGGAAAAAACCGGCATCGCCCCCAACCGCGAAGCGCAGATGGCCAAACTCTTCGGCGCCGAACTCCAACAGCGCATCGCCGGCACGGCAGCCCAAGTGTTCGGTATGGAAGGCCAAGCCGCCCGCCCCGCCTCGCCAGCCCTCCGCTACCACTACCTCCTCCTTCGCAGCGTCGCCAATACCATCGAAGGCGGCACATCCGAAATCCAGCGCACCGTGATCGCCACCCGCGGTCTCGGCCTCCCCCGCGAATGACCCTCCCCCCGAGCGCCCCCGCCGCCGGCCCCGCCATCCAAACGCACAGGCTCGTCAAGCGCTTCGGGTCCCTCACCGCCGTCGATAACCTCGACCTCGCCGTCCAACGCGGCGAGGTCTTTGGCTTCCTCGGGCCCAACGGCGCCGGCAAAACCACGACCATCCGCCTCCTCCTCGGCTTCCTCAATCCCAGCTCTGGCGTCAGCACCATCCTCGGTCGCCCGGGCCGCGACCCCGAAGCCAGGCGGCGCGTCGGCTACCTCCCCGCCGACCTCGCCATCGACCCACACTACACCGGCCACGACGTCATCCAATTCTTCGGCGCCCTCCGCGGCGGCTACGACGTCCCCTTCACCCAAACCCTCCTCCAACGCTTCGACCTCGACCCATCCCGCCCCATCGGCGAGCTCAGCACCGGCAATCGCCGAAAAATCGGCATCCTCCAGGCCTTCATGCACCGCCCCGAGCTCCTCATCCTCGACGAACCAACCTCCGGCCTCGATCCCCTCCTCCAGCAAGAATTTCACCTCCTGCTCCGCGAAGAAGTCGCGCGCGGAGCCACCGTCTTCCTTTCTTCGCACGTCCTCCCCGAAGTCGAAGCCCTCGCCGGACGTGTCGGCATCCTCCGAAAGGGACGGCTCGTCACCGTCGCCACCCTCGCCGAGCTCCGCACCAAAGCACGCCAGCGGATCGATATCTTCACAGCTGGCCCGCCCCCCCGCGGCCTCTTCGAACCACTCCCCGGCGTCCGCTCGGTCGCCTACCACGATGGTGGCGTCCAGCTCGTCGTCGAAGGGCCCGTCGACCCCGTCATCAAAGCAGCCGCCGGGCTCACCATCGAGCGGATCCATACCCCGGGGCAGGACCTCGAAGAGCTCTTCCTCGAGTACTACCAAGGATCCGACCCGTGACCATCTTCCTCCGGACCATGCGCGACCGTCGAAGGTCCCTCCTCTGGTGGACGATGGGTCTCTTCGCCCTCCACCTCGTCACCCTCGCCTTCTACCCCACCGTCCGCGACCAGCAAAGCTTCGACGAACTCGTCCAGCAGATGCCCGAAGCGCTGCGCGCTATGTTCGGCATGGAGCAGGGCATCTCCATCGGCTCCCCCGCCGGCTACCTCTGGGCACGCCTCTTCTCCTCCCTGCTCACCGTTCTCCTCGTCGTTTACGCCATCGTCGGTGGCGCGGGAGCCATCGGAGGCAGCGAAGAAGACGGCACCCTCGAGCTCATTCTCGCCTGCCCAGTGTCCCGAACCGCCCTCGCCCTGCAACGATTCCTCGCCATCGCCGTACACCTCGCCGCCCTCGTCGCCTTCTCCGCAGCCGCGCTCGCCCTCCTCGCCCTCCCCTTCTCCGCCCTCCAGGGCATCAGCCGCCCAGGATTCGCCGCCGCCAACGCCGGCCTCTTCTCCCTCGCACTCCTCCACGCCAGCGTCGCGTTCGCCGGCGGCGCCATCGCCGGCCGCCGCGCTCCAGGACTGGCCGCCGGCACCCTCCTCGCCGCCGGCGGCTTCCTCGCTCAAGGGCTTCTCACCGCCGCCGGTACCCCCGAATGGATCCGCAACCTCAACCCTTGGTACTGGTACCTCCAGACCAATCTCCTCGCCTTCGGCGCCCGCTGGGAAGCCTTCCTACCAGCGCTGGCCCTCGCCGCGCTCCCCGCCGCTGCCGGCATCGCCGTCTTCCTCCGCCGCGACCTGCGCTGACCACCCTCCAGCCCAGCCCTTCGGGACTTCCCTACCAGCGAAGTGTGAAAATTCCGAAAGAACCCCTCCCCAACCCCTACGCACCAACCCTCCACATGCCGTCAACCACGGTGTAACCCCAGCTCGCGAGGTGCACCGTGACCGAACCCCCCAAAACTGCCCCCACCGTCGTCCCCTTCGACGATCGCACCCGTCGCGTCCTCGAACTCCGCGAGCTGATTCGCCGTGGCGCCTACCAGCCCGATCCCCAAGCCGTCGCCCGCGCCCTCCTCGAGCACTGGCGCGATACCCGCGACATCGACTCCGCCACGCCAACCTCCCAGGAGTTCGAACCCTCCCGCTTCGTCGTCGCCACAGAGCCAGCGCCCACACCGCTCGCAAAATGCGCCAGCTAATCGAGCCAGCGTGGCTCGTCGCTTCCGAGCGGCGAAGACGGTAGCGACCAAAACGGATCGGTTTCCGACATCCGCAACGCCGGCCGAAGGTAACGCATCGATCCCCACCCCGTTTCCCGTTCGATCATCACTCCCGAAAGGTCTCCCGTCCCCGTGGCCGCCGCCGGGTCGAGCTCCTGGCCAAGGTCGTAGTACCACATACTCGTGCGAGCGAGCGATACACGGACGAGCCACGACCCGCCCTCGCGCGCTCTCCGCCGCAGCGCCATCATCGCCCCGAGCGCACCGAAGTAGCCGGTCGTGTAATCGTTCATCGCCGCCGGAGCGAGGACCGGTGGGCCATCCCCACCCTGCACCACACACACCCCGGTCGTCGCCTGCGCAAGCTGCTCCCAGCCTGGGCGTCGGTCCCACGGCCCACCGTAACCGAAGGCATTCTCCGTCACGTACACAATCCCGGGGCGCAGCTCCGCCACCTGCCGCGGCCCGAAACCGCGCCGCTCCAACGAACCCCACTGGAACCCCTGCGAAAAGACATCCGCCCCGCGGATCAGCTCCCGCAGCGTCTCCGCCTGGCCACCGTCGTTCAAGTCCAGGAACGCCTGGCGCTTGCCGTGGCCCGTATCCTGCTCGAATCGCTCGACCGTCGGCAGACCAGGGCTCGCGATATGAAGCACCTCCGCCCCATGCTCGGCTAGCGTCCGCGCCACCGTCGGCCCGGCGAGCACCCGCGTCAGGTCGAGCACCCGCACCCCGGAGAGCGGCCGCTCCCCCTCCCCCAACGGCTGCGGCGGCGCATCACCGATCCGCTCCAGCGTCACCACCGGCTGGCCCGCCAACGCCTGCCCCTGCCGGTGCGCCACCCACTCCTCGTGTCGCCGGCAAACCGCCGCGCACAGCCCCTTCGCCGCCAACGCATCCTCCAGCTCGAACGCCCCCCTCCGCCGCGTGGCCGCGGCAATCTCCTCCGCCGTGGCCGCATCGCCCAGTCCAAGCTCCGCCAGGATGCCGGGCCCGTCGTTGAAGCTCCCGTGGAGGTGGATATACCGGCCGTCTCCACACGGCCAGATACCCGTCACGAAATACCCCGCCCGAGGCGGAGGTGCCCCCGACTGCCCGTTCACCGCCAGCACCAGGTAGCTCCTCAGCGATGCCGCCGCATGGCGCACATCCACCGCCACCGCCTGGCGCCGCCCACCCCGCTCCTCCCACAACCGCGCTACCTCCTGCCCTACCAGCGCCAGCGCCACCGCCACACCCTCCCCCAGGTGAAACGGCGTCGGCAAGACCGGGTCGTCTCCTACGATCTCGTAATCGAACGCCGGGTCGAGCTCCAGCCCCGCGCGCGCCGCGAACCACGCCGCCCGGTCACGCTCCATCAACCGTTCCCCGCGCGCTTCGCCGCCAACCGCCCCTCGAATCGCCCCCGATCCACCACGTACCGCTGGTGCGTCCCGTGGCCCACCTGCTCCACCCCATCGTGCGCCGTCCATTCGAATTCGAACCGCCGGCCATCCACCGTCACCAGACGGACCTCCACCGCGACCTCCAGGCCCTCAGGTGTCGCCGCCGTATGGTTGATCACGATCTGCGTCCCCACCGTCATCTCCCCACTCCCCAGGTATTGTCCCATCCATTCCGCTGCCGTCTTCTCGACGAGCGCCCCCAGCGCCGGCGTCGAAAAGACATCCGGCGTCCCAGCAACGATGCGGCTCGCGAAATGCTCCGGCCCGCATCGCACCGAACCGCGCGCCACAGCCCCGACCTGCATCGCATCGATCCCCATCGGTGTGCCCCCTTCGCAATCTCGCCGCATCATACCCAATCTCCCCCGGTCGACAGGGCTGGGCGAAACGCGGGACAATGACAGTGTCCAGCAGGCCGGGCAGCCGCTTCTCGCCCCGAGCGAGGAGAGGAAAGTCCGGACTCCACCGGGCAGGGTGCCAGGTAACACCTGGGCGGCGCGAGCCGACGGAAAGTGCAACAGAAACATACCGCCGTCCTCCCATACCTGGGTGGGCGGTAAGGGTGAAATGGTGCGGTAAGAGCGCACCGGCGTCACGGCAACGTGGCGGCCGTGCAAACCCCACCCGGAGCAAGGCCAAATAGGGGAGGAAGGGTGCCCGGCCCGTCACTACTCCCGGGTTGGCCGCTAGAGCGCGTCAGCGATGCCGCGCCCAGAGAAATGGCTGCCGCCCCGCACCAGCGGGGTACAGAATCCGGCTTACAGGCCTGCTGGACGCCCACCCGGCCCGCTCATCCCGGCTCCCTCGGACGTTCCGAATCCCCTCCCCCATCCGCTACGATCGAATCGCAAAAATCCAACGGAGTCCTCTCCCCATGCCCTCCGCAACCGCCATCGACGTCACCGACGCGACCTTCGCATCCGAAGTCCTCGAGCGGTCCAAGACGATCCCCGTCGTCGTCGACTTCTGGGCACCCTGGTGCGGGCCCTGCCGGATGCTCGGCCCCATCATCGAAAAAGTCGCCGCCGAACACGACGGTCGCGTCATTCTGGCCAAGCTCAACACCGACCAAAATCCCCGCACCGCGATGCAATTCCGCATCCAAGGCATCCCCGCCGTCAAAGCCTTCAAAGATGGCAAGGTCATCGCCGAATTCACCGGCGCCTACCCCGAGCCCCAGGTGCGGGCCTTCTTCCAAAAAGTCATCGCCACCTCTGGCTCCTCCGGTCCCTCCCCCGATGACCTCCTCCGACAAGGCGACGTTGCCGGCGCCGAACGGGAGTACCGCACCATCCTCGAAAAATCCCCCAACGATGCCAGCGCCATCGTTGGCCTCGCCACCATCCTCCTCGGCCGCGGCGAAAAAGAGGAGGCCCAAAAGCTCCTCGATCGCGCCCCCGCCGACCGCCGCGCCAAGGCCCTCAAACACCGAATCTTCCTCGACGAATTTCGCCAAAAGCACGCCACCGAAGACCTCGTCGGCGAGGCCCGCCGCAACCCCGGCGACCCACGCGCCCGCTACCGTTGGGGAGTGATGCTCGCCGCCCACGAGCAGTACCAACAAGCCCTCGACGAACTCCTCGAATCCGTCCGCCTCGACCGGAACTTCGCCGATGGCGCCGCCCGCAAAGCCATGCTCGCCATCTTCGATATCCTCGGTCTCGATTCCCCCCTCACCCGCGAATACCAGCGCCGGCTCTCCCAAATACTGTTCTGAGCCCCACTATCGCCCGTACCCCCGTCCCGGGAGATAATCCCGCCAACATAACGTCTCCCGGGACCCCACCATGATCATCCACATGGCCGAAGGCGCCACCATCGAACAGGTCGAGCGCGTCATCAATCGCATCACCCAAGACTACGGACTCCGCTGCGAAACCATCGTCTCCAGCACCACCGTCATCGGCGTCAAGGGTGTCGCCTCCATCGTCGACGAAGGGCGCATCCTCGAGCTCCCAGGCGTCGACCGCGTCATCCGCATCACCGAAAAATACAAAGACGCCTCCCGCACCTTCCACCCCGAAGACACCATCGTCTGGATCGACGGCCGCGTCCCCGTCGGCGGCCGCCACCTCACCTTCTTCGGCGGCCCCTGTGCCATCGAATCCGAACAACAAGCGCTCGAATCCGCCCGCATCGCAAAAGCCGCCGGCGTCGACGTCCTCCGCGCCTTCGTCGACAAATCCCGCACCAGCCCCTACGACTACCGCGGCCTCGATATCAAAAAGGGCCTCGAAATCGCCGCCGCCATGAAGGCCGAAACCGGCCTCCCCACCGTCTCCGAACTCATCGACCTCCGCCACCTCGACCTCTTCCTCCAATACGGCATCGACGTCATCCAAATCGGCGCCCGCAGCGCCCAGTACTCCCCGCTCCTCGAAGAACTCTCCAGAATCGACCGGCCCGTCATTCTCAAACACGGATTCGGCAACGACATGAACGAATGGCTCTGCGCCGCCGCCTACATCATGTCCGGAATCGACCGCGAACGTCGGAGCGTCTCCGAAGGCAACCGCAACGTCATCCTCTGCTACCGCGGCATCAAAAGCTTCGAGACCGAAACCCGCTTCGCCGCCGACATCGGCATGATCCCCCTCGTCCGCATGAAGTCCCACCTGCCGCTCATCGCCGACCCCTCCCACAGCTCCGGCGACCGTCGCCTCGTCGAGCGCGTCACCTACGGCTTCGTCGCCGCCGGCGCCAACGGCATCGAATTCGACATCCACTCCAACCCCGCCGAGGCCCTCTGCGATGGCAAACAAGCCGTCAACCAGGAAGCCGCCCGCATCATCGCAAATGCCCGCCGCATCCACGCCCTCCTCGCCGATGTCGGCATCGAGTCAGGATCCACCGTCACCGTCGCCGCCAAGTAGCCACGCGAGCCCGCGAGCCTGCATGCCCACGATGGCGTAGCATTCCCTCGCACAACCGCTAGCTCGGAGGAACCATCCCATGGCAGTACGTCTTGATGGCCAGGTCGTCCTGGTCACCGGTGCAGGTCGGGGGCTCGGCCGCGCCTACGCCATCGACCTCGCCCGCCACGGCGCCAAAGTCGTCGTCAACGACTTCGGCGGCTCCGTCTCCGGCGAAGGCCACGACGACACCCCCGCCCAGCAAGTTGTCAACGAGATCAAAGCCCTCGGCGGCGAAGCCATCGCCGACGGCGGCGACGTCGGCAGCTACGAAGACTGCTACAAAATGATCAAGCTCGCCGTCGACACCTGGGGCCGCCTCGATGCCGTCGTCGCCAACGCCGGCATCCTCCGTGACGTCACCATCCACAACATGAGCGAACAAGACTGGGACAGCGTCATTCGCGTCCACCTCAAACAGTGCTACAACCTCGCGCACCACGCCTGGCCCATCTTCCGCCAGCAGGCCTACGGCCGCTTCGTCATGGCCACCAGCACCTCCGGCCTCATCGGCAACTTCGGCCAAGCCAACTACGGCGCCGCCAAAGCTGGCATGTACGGCCTCATGAACGTCCTCAAGCTCGAGGGCGAAAAGTACAACATCAACGTCAACCTCATCGCCCCCGCCGCCCAGACCCGCATGACCGCGAATCTCATGGGCCGCGACCCCAACGACCCCGAGCGCGCCGTCGTCATGGCCCCGGAGCACGTCGCACCCGCCGTCACCTACCTCTGCTCGCCCCAATGCGAAGAAAGCGGCGTCTGCATCGCCGCCTCCGGTGGCCGCTACAGCCGCATCGCCATCGTCGCCAACCGAGGCGTCACCTACGACCCACACGAATTCAAAGACGCCGATTGGTTCGCCCAAAACTGGAAGCAGATCACCGACCTCTCCGACGCCTACGTCCCCTGGTCCTTCCGCGAAACCCGCGAAGAGCACTACGCCGCCAAAAAAGCCGCCAGCCAAAGCTAGCGCGAACCGTTCGCCTCGTAGCCAAGCGCCGGCCTGATGTTTCCAGGCCGGCGTTTTGCTCGCAGAATATCGCGCCGATTCACCCTAGAAACCCGGCGCCGACTGGCGTAGCGTAGCGCCACATCGCCAACCCGGACGAACAGTATGGACGAGACGCTCGCCGCCCGCCTGCTGCAGCAGGCCCCCGACGCCATCATCTTCGCCGGCACCGACGGCATCGTTCAGGCTTGGAACGCCGCCGCCGAAACCATGTTCGGCCACCCCGCCGCAACTGCCCTCGGCCGCGACCTCGACCTCGTCATCCCCGACCAGTTCCGCGATGCTCACTGGAAAGGCTACGACCGGGCACTCGCCGCCGGCGAAACCAAATACCGCGGCCAAACCCTCCCCACCCGCGCCCGCCGCGCCGATGGCTCCGAATTCTACGTCGAAATGACCTTCGCCATCGTCAAAGACGACGCCGGCACCGTCATCGGCGCGCTCGCCCACTGCCGCGACATCACCGAGCGCTTCGAGCGCGACCGCCAACAACGACGTCGCCTGCGCGAACTCGAAGCCGAAATCGAACGCCTCCGCGGCCCCGCTACGACCCCCTGAGCCGCGCCCGCACCGCCGAAATCGCCTCGCCACTCACGCCGATCGCCCGCGCATACCCCTCCGCATCTCCGAACCGTTCTCGAAGGTGCCGCAGCGTCTCCTCCATATCCTCCCGCGGAGCGGCCAACAGCGCCGCCGCCTTCGCCTCGTCGAAGCCGCGCTCCCGCATCTGAGGAAGCCACTGCTCCTTCAGCGGCGCCAGCAGCCGCTCCGTCATCGCGTAGTCCTCGATGATCGCCTCGTCATCGACGCCCGCCAGCTCCAACAACAACGCTGCCGCTACCCCGGTCCGATCCTTCCCCGCCGCACAGTGGAAGAGCACCCGCCCCTCCGCCTCCGCCAACGTCTCGAAAAGCACCCGATACGCCGGCGCCCCCACATCCAGGAACATCGCGTACACCACAGCGAAGCCCGGAAACTCTCCTGCGAGCCCCGCAGGCGAAGCATCCTGCTGAAAAACCGGCGCGTGCACCACCCCGATCCCGAACCGCCGAGTGTCCGGCGTCACATCCCGTACGCGCTCCACATCCGAGCGCAGATCCACGATGGTCGAAACCCCCAGCTCCCGAAGCCGCTCCAGGCCCCGCGCCGTCAGCCGGTGAAGGCTCGCCGACCGAATCGCCACCTCCGTCGTCACCCGCCCATCTCGCGTCCCGTACCCGCCCAGGTGGCGCACATTGTGCGCAACTTCCAGCCGCAACTCCCGATCACCGGATGTCGTGTCCATACCTCCACCCTGCCAGCTCCAAGTGAAACGGTCATTAACGGCACGGGAAATGTTCCTTACAGACCACGCCCGTATCCTCTCGCCCCAAGAAAAAACTGGAGCTCCGGCATGATCACCCGCGACCGCGCCGTCCAGACCTTCCTCGACCTTGTCGCGATCGACTCCCCCTCCGGCCACGAGGACGCCATCGCCGCCGAGCTCGAACACCGTCTCCGCCAACTCGGCCTCCAAACCGCTCAGGACGCCGCCGGCAACGTCCTCGCCCGCCTCGACGGCCAGGGCGAGCCCATCCTCCTCTCCGCCCACATGGATACCGTCGAACCCGGACGCGGCATCCGCCCCCAATGGGATGGACCCGACATCATCCGCAGCGACGGCACCACCATCCTCGGCGCCGACGACAAAGCCGGATGCGCCGTCATCCTCGAAGTCCTCCAGTCGCTCCTCGAAGACGGCCTCCCCCACCGCCCAGTCGAGGTCGCCATCAGCCGAGGCGAAGAAATAGGCCTCATCGGCGCCACCAACCTCGACTACCGCCGCATCACCGCCCGTGTCGCCATCGTCGTCGACAGCGGCGGTCCCCCCTCCAGCATCCAGGGACAGGCCCCCTACCACTACGTCTACGACATCGAAGTCTACGGACGCTCCGCCCACGCCGGCCTCGAACCCGAGAAAGGCATCCCCGCCATCTCCATCGCCGCCGAACTCGTCACCTCCCTCCCCCAGGGGCGGCTCGACCCCGAGACGACCGGCAATGTCGGCATCATCCGCGGCGGCCTCGTCCGCAACGCCGTCCCCGAAACCTGCCTCGTCCAAGGAGAGTTCCGCTCCATGGTCCAGGAGCGGGCCGAAACCCTCGCCCGCACCGTCCGCCGCCACGTCGAAGCCGTCCAGACCCGCCACCCGGGTGTCCACATCCAAGCCGACATCCGTATGGCCTATCCAGGCTACCGACTCGAGCCCGACGACCCTGCCGCTGCCCTTCTGTTCCCCATCCTCCGCTCCCTCGGCTTCCAACCCAATCCTCACCCCGTCGGCGGTGGAACCGATGGCAACGTCTTCCGCGGCCACGGAATCGCCTCCCTCGTCATCGGACGCGGCGGCTACAACCAGCACACCAAAGACGAATACCTCGTGGTTCCCGAAATGCTCGATTGCGCCCGCGTCGTCGAGGCGGCCTGTCGGTCGGGCATCGCCTGACCCCTACGCCGCCCCCAACGTCACCGCCCGCGGAGGCAGCGTCGCCAGCGACTCCAGAACCGCCGCCGGTCGCGAACCCGTCCCCCGCTCCAACACCGGACGCACCGCCCGGGCGAGCGTATCCAGCCGCTCCAGCTCACCCCGGTAGAACGGTAAGTTCAACGTGCGAATCGCCACCAGCAAGTCCGTAGCCCCCATCGGCGCCATCGCCACCCACGCCGCCCGCGCCTCCGTCGCGAACGCCGCCGGCGCCCAACCGTCGCTGGCCGGGAACGCCACCGCCCGCTGCTTCGCCAGCACCCATCGACCAGCGAACGCATCCCGAGGGCCGACCACCGCCGTCGCCGCCAAACCAGCCACCGGCACGAACCCGCCAGTGTCGATGAGCCGGACCACCGCACCCCGGTCAGCCCGCATCGAGCGGACCAAACCCGCCGCCAGCCGACTCCGCGCCTCCGACGGCGAGGGCGCGCCTGTCACCGCCCCAATCACCATGCCCATCTCGACCGCAGCGTCGCCAAACGGCGCATCGAACGTTCGAACCGCCACGTCCGGCCAAAAGGCGCCGATCGCCGCGCCGATCGCCTGGGCGCTCTCCGCCTCCAGCAACAGATCGTCCACCACCACATCCCCCTCGTGCGAAATCACATCCAGCCGCACGATATCGACCCGGTGCGCCGCCAGCGCAGTCGCGATCGCAGAGAGCGCACCCGGTCGGTCGGGCATCGTGATACGAATCGAACGGAAGACAGCCATACTCGTAGCATCGCCGCCCGCCATTGCTTCCGCGTTTCCAGCACGTAACGGTGCCATTACGTCCGTGCCTCAGTGCGCCGTATCCCGCTCGAAATCCCCATTCGCGAGCGCCGTCACACGTTCGGCCAGAGCCCGGCTCCCCCTGCGAACCGGTTCGAACCGCCACGCCAGCGCCTCCTCGAACACCTCCGCAGTCGCCCGCGGCACCGCCCCCTCCCGCGCCATGATCCAGGCCCCCGCCAACAAACGCAGGTGGTACACCGTCGCGCCGCGGTACATGCCCGCATCCAGCTCCGCCACCATCGCCGCGAACTCGCGCGCCACCCGCTCCGCCAGCGCCGCCGCGGGCAGCTTCACCAGCGGGTCGCGATCCACCACCCGCCCGAACGACGTCATCAAGTTTCCATAAATCTCATCCGTGATCCGTGGCCGGCGCCGAAACCAAGGCACGCCCCATCACCTCCAACACGGTTCCCTCGCTCGCATCCGCGATGACTACCCGGTCCAAGCCGCCATCCACCAGCCGCTTCGCCAGCTCCAGCGCCAGCGGCCCCGCCTCCACCCCGCCCACTCGATTCAAGAGCGCAGAGCAACGTGCACCCGGCGGCACCCCCTTCCGCCCACCCGCCCTGTGAAGCACCACCGAAGCCGCGACCGCCGGCGTCACCACCTCCCCGACCCCCGCCCCAGCGAGTCCCGCAGCCAGCTCCGCGCGATGCACCCACCTCCCATCCAACGGCCGCCCCAGCACCTGCAACCCAACGCACACGACAACGTCCGTCGCGCCCGCCGGAATCACCGGCTCGTGCTCCGCCGGCGCCTTGAACGGACGATGCGCCGAACCGTCCGCCTCCACGAGCACCAGTCGCCCCGGCTTTCGCAGCCCATCCACCACCGCCGGCGGAAAGCCCAGCATCCGCCCCCGTTCGCCCTCCCCAGAAGCGAGCGTCACCCCACCTTCCCCGGCAAGCGCAATCGACGCCGCCTCGACTGCCGACTCCGCCGGCACCATCACCAACCGCGGCATCGCCAAGCCCGCCGGCCGCGTGAACTTCACCGTCGTCGTCACCAACGCCGGGATGCCACGCTCCACCGCCTCGGCCGCCACCCGGAAGACGAGGCTCGTCTTGCCTCCTCCCCCGACAGCCGCCACCATGGCTCCCGGAGCGAACCCGAATGCCTCCAACAGCGACATCCCCTCGATCCTACGGTGTCCCATGACCGCTGGCATCGAAGCCATCATCCTCGCCGGCGGCCGCAGCACCCGCTTCGGCGGCGACAAAGCCTCCGCGCCCCTCCGCGGCCGACCCCTCCTCCAGTGGGTCGTCGATGCCGTCGCCCCAGCCGTCGAGCGCATCGTCATCGTCCATGCCCCAGGCCAGCGACTTCCCGACCTCCGGGCGCCTGTCCCCCTCACCCCGGTCCCCGACGAGACCCCCGGGCTCGGTCCCCTCGCCGGCCTCGCCACCGGCTTCGCACACACCCACGCAGAGCTCGCCTTCGCCTGCTCGTGCGATGCGCCCCTCGTTTCGGCCGCCCTCGTCAGCCTCCTCGCATCCATCGCCCGCCAAACCGGCGCCGACGTCGTCCGTCCCTTCGTCGGCGGATTCCCCCAACCACTCGTCGCAATCTACCGCCCAGCAACATGCCTCGAACCATTCCGGCGCGCCCTCCGAACCCCCACCACCAACCTCCGGATCGTCGCCGCCTGCGAAGAACTTCGCGTCATCGAGCCCGCCGAACCAATGCTCCTCGCGGCCGACCCCCAGCTTCGCAGCTTCCTCAACGCCAACACCCCAGAACGCCTCGCCGAAATCGAACGCCTCCTCCCCTGACTTCGCCATGTCGGCCAGCACACCCTCGGTTGACACGCCTACGGCCCACCCTATGATCGAGCTAGAGGCCCGGCACACCGAAGTTCCGGGCACACTGCCTCAGAGCAGTGTCCAGGAACGGGCTCGCGCCCCGGGGCGCCGCCCCTCCTTCGGCTCCCGGCCCCAATGGCCGGTAACGAACTTGGAGTGGCACACCAGTGACGACCCTCGAACGCCCCCGAACCGTCGGAGAACTCCGCGCCTCCGGGTACCGCGTCCTCCCCGTCCGCGAAGAGATGCGAAAAAATCTCATCGCCAAAATCCGCACCGGCGAACCCCTCTTCCCCGGAATCTACGGCTACGACGACACCGTCATCCCCCACATCGTCAACGCCATCCTCGCCGGCCAGGACATCATCTTCCTCGGCGAGCGAGGACAGGCCAAATCCCGCATCATCCGCTCCCTCGTCTCGCTCCTCGACGACGAAATCCCCATCCTCGCCGGCTGCGAAATCCCAGAAGACCCCTTCAACCCCATCACCCAGGCCGGACGCGACATCATCGCCCAAAAAGGCGACGACGCCGAGCTCGAATGGCTCCCCCGCGACAAACGCTACGGCGAAAAACTCGCCACACCCGACATCACCATCGCCGATCTCATCGGCGAAGTCGATCCCATCAAAGTCGCCGAAGGCCGCTACCTCAGCGACGAACTCACCATCCACTATGGCCTCATCCCCCGCACCAACCGCGGCATCTTCTGCATCAACGAACTCCCCGACCTCGCCGAGCGCATCCAGGTCGGCCTCCTCAACATCATGGAAGAGCGCGACGTCCAGATCCGGGGCTACCGCATCCGCCTCCCCCTCGACGTCTACATCGTCGCCAGCGCCAACCCCGAGGACTACACCAACCGCGGCCGCATCATCACCCCCCTCAAAGACCGCTACGGCGCCCAGGTCCGCACCCACTACCCCACCCGCATCGAGCACGAAATCGACATCATGGAGGCGGAACACCACCCCGTCCCCGCCGACTTCGATGTCGCCGTGCCCCAGTACATGAAAGAGATCATCGCCGAAATCAGCCGCCTCGCCCGCCGTAGCCCCGATATCAACCAGCGCTCCGGCGTCTCCGTCCGCGCCTCCATCGCCAACTACGAATCCATGCTCGCCAACGCCCTCCGGCGCGCCATCGTCACCGGCGAAGACCGCGTCGTCCCCCGCGTCAGCGACCTCCCCTACGTCGTCCCCGCCCTCTCCGGCAAAGTCGAATTCGAAACCGTCGAAGACGGCCGCGAAGACCAGATCATCGAAAAGCTCATCCAAGGCGCCGTCGTCGCCGTCTTCAACCGCTCCTTCAATCTCGGCGAACTCGAGCCCGTCATCAACCGCTTCCGCGCCGGCGTCGCCGTCGAAGTTGGCGACATGGTCCCCTCCCGCGAACATGCCGCCATCGCCCGCCAGATCGAAGGCCTCATGCCCGCCATCGAAAAGCTCGGCGGCACCCGAAGCGACGCCGAGACCGCCGCCGCCCTCGAATTCATCCTCGAAGGCCTCCACCTCAACAAACGACTCAACAAAGACCGCGTCGCCGGAAAAACCCAATACCGCGGCTAGCGTGACCACCACCACCCTCCGAATCCGCGAAATTGACCCCCATGGCCCCCTCTTCGAGGGGGCCATCACGGTCTACGGCGACGCCTTCGCCGAGCCACCCTACAGCGACCTCGACCGCGGCCGCGAAGTCCGTGCCCGCATCCGCGACACCCATCGCCACCGCACGGGCTTCCGCTTCCTCGTCGCAGAGCTCGACGGCGCCGTATGCGGCATGGCCTACGGCTACCGAGGCGCCGATGGCCAGTGGTGGCACGACGCCGTAGCCCGCTGGCTCGGCCCCCAAAAAACAGCCGAATGGCTGAGCCATGCCTACGAAATCGTCGAAGTCGCCGTCGCGCCCACCGTCCAGCGACAAGGCATCGGCACCGCACTCATCACCGCCCTCCTCCAAGACCGCCCCGAGCGCACCGCCGTCCTCAGCACCCGGACCGACAGCCGAGCCCACCAACTCTACCACCGCCTTGGCTTCGAATACCTCGCCGAAATGACCTTCACCCCAGGCGGCTGGCCCTTCTACATCATGGGGCGCCGCCTCCCCTGACCGTAACCTCCGCTCGCGTTACCGTTACATCCGTCCCCATGGCCGAACCCGAAACGTTCCGTTGCATCAAATGCCGAAACACCGTCGCCACCCACGCCTTCGGCACCACCCAGCGGAACCACTGCAACCAGTGCCTCTGGAGCCGCCACGTCGATAACTTCCCCGGCGACCGAAAAGCCGCCTGCGGCGG
>NZ_DAOUBJ010000045.1:0-2581 GCF_034432735.1 Tepidiforma sp.
CCCCCGCGCGCAGAGCGCCACCGGATCGCCGTAGTAGGCAAGAATCGCGTGAGCCGGGAAACAGACTCGCGTCGGGCCCGCCGCCGGCGCGCTCCCCTTCCGCCCCTCGCCCAGGCCCAGCCGGCCCTCCAGCCAGCCCCAGAACGAGGTCGAGCCGCTCTCCCGCACCACCCGATAGCTCCCCGGCTCCAGACCGGCCAGCTCCGCCAACCGCCCGTATGCCCCCGGCCGGTCCGCCGTCTCGTCGATCAACCCCAGCCCCTGCGCCGTCTCGTTGTCGTAGACCATCGCCCCGATCACGTCCCTGATCGTCGCCTCGGGGATGCCCCGTGCCGCCGCAACGTGACGCACGAAGGCCGCGTACTCATTGTTCACCCCCCGTTGCAGCTCCGCCTTCTCCTGGTCGGTCAACGGCCGGTAGGGCGCCCCCACATCCTTCGAACGCCCCGCCGTGATCGGCTGGAACACAATCCCGTTCGCCGTCGTCACCCCCCCACCGAAGAGCCCGCCCTCCGTCGCGAACAGCCCATCCCAGAATTCCACCGCCCCCATCGTCACCCCGATGCTCCCCACCAGGCTCCCGTAGTCCGCCACGATCAGGTCCGCTGGCGCCATCGCGTACATCCCACCCGAGGCGCTCAGCCCCGCCACGAACGCCACCACCGGCTTGCCCGTCTTTTCCTTGTACTCCCGGATCCCCTCCGCAATCGCCCGAGCCCCGAAAATCGTCCCGCCCGGCGTATCGAACTCCAACACCACCCCTGCCACATCCTCCGCCTCCGCCGCCTCGCGCAGCTTCTCCCGGATGTCGTACCCGTACACCACGCCCGGCAGCCCGAAGATCCCCGCCGGCTCCAGCTCCTCCCCGAGGATCACACCCGACACCGGGATAGAGAGCAGCTTCGCCCGAGCGCTCGCCTCCCCGAAGACCACATCCTCGCCGCCCCCTCCCGAATCCGCCGCCGCCACGATTACCGCCACCACCAACAACGGCAAAAAGAGCGCGAACCCCAGCGTCACCCCGAAACACCCCGCCGCCACCACCGCCTTCGTCGCCGTCCGCCAAATCATCGTCCACGTCCCCTCGCGCGCCCCCGGCGGCGGGTACGGACCGCTGTACCAGGCCTGCCCTCCCGGCCCGAATCCGCCAGGCGGCCCACCCGCCCGGGGGGCCGGGGAAACCGGTGGCACTTGGACGCTATCGCTCCCTTGCGAAGCTTCCTGCTCGCTCATGACATCTCCTCCAGCCCGCACGGTCTCGCTTCGCGGGCCCCCACAGCGTACCAGCAACACGCCTGCGCCCCGCCCGGCCATCCCGTACACTCTCGCAACTCCTCCACCATCCGAGGTGCCACGTGTTCCCAGAAGGCTCCTTCCGCGGCTTCGATATCCGCCTCGAATCCCCCGGCATCGCCGTCATCACCTTCAACCAGCCCGAACGCCTCAACGGCCTCGCCCAGCCAATCAAACGCGACCTCCTCGAAGTCATCGCCCAAGCCCAGATGGACGACCGCGTCCGCGTCCTCCTCTTCACCGGCAGCGGCCGCGCCTTCTGCGCCGGGGACGACATCACCGGCCGCCCCCTGCCCGAGGGACGCGCCCTCGTGCCCGACATCTACCCCGGCCACCGCGAACCGATCGGAACCTACGAAGGGCTCCGCGTCCTCTCCCAAACCCTCAACACCGCCATCCGCAACCTCGACAAACTCACCATCGCCGCCATCAACGGGGTGGCCATCCAATCCGGCCTCTCCCTCGCCCTCGCCTGCGATTTCCGGCTCGCCTCCACCGAAGCTCGCCTCGGCAGCGCCACCCTGCGCTTCGGCCTCCTCCCCGACGAAGGCGGCCACGCTCTCCTCGTCCAGCTCATCGGCCTCGCCAAGACCATCGACTTCCTCATGCGCCGCCGCATCGTCGGCGCCGCCGAAGCGCTCGACCTCGGCCTCGTCCACGAAGTTTGCGCCCCCGACCAGCTGCTCGACCACGCCATGGCCCTCGCCCGCGAACTCGCCGAAGGCCCACAAGTCGCCATGCGCCTCCTCAAACGCTCGCTCTACCTCGCCGCCGAGAGCACCTGGGCCCACGCCCTCGAGGACATCGCTGCCCGCACCGCCATCAGCGACCACCACCCCGACGCCCACGAAGGCGTCGCCGCCTTCCGCGAGCGCCGCCAGCCGCGCTTCAACGCCTGGCTCGAAGGCCGCTGACCATCGCCCCGCCTGCCCCCTCTTCGCCACACCTACGCCCCGCCGCACCAGCGGCCGAACTCTCACACAAAAGGATGGTGGCAGCCCGGTGACAGCCCCCATTGGCCGGGTGCCACACGATGTGGCGTAATTCATCCATGGGCGATGCCCCGCAGCCCCCGCGGCGTCTCTCCTGGCCCGCCGTCGACCCCCAGGCCGACGGCGAACACCCCATTGCCGACCCCGATGGCAACTGGCTCGTCGGAGCCAGCAGCACCACGGCCTCCCCCGACCCCACCTTCGACTGGCTCTTCCGCGATCCCCACCGCTGGGCCCCCCAACACGGCCCCGCCGGCCGCATCCCCGCGGCCACCCAGCCCCTTCCCCCGCCCCCC
>NZ_DAOUBJ010000046.1:0-3239 GCF_034432735.1 Tepidiforma sp.
TCCTCGGTGTGTACACCGTCCCACGACGCTTCGGACACGGCGAGGAAGTCATGGTATTCCGCCCACCCCGGCAACGTAGGCCGCGGTGCTCCAACCCATTCGACAAGCCCTTCGTCCTTGAGCAGTTGCAAGTCCCGTGTGAGCGATTCCCGTGCGAGGAGGATGAAAGGTTCGCCCAACCGAGGCGGTCCCCAGGAGGCAAACCGTCCGGACTCCGGGTCGTCCGGCTCGGGCACCAGGGCCCAGAATGATCGCTTTGGCAGTTCCACGGCATCGATGCCCGGGAGGCCATCGAGCGGGTATCGAGCGCCAGTTTCCAACGTTCGTTCGGAGATGGCACCAGCCGGTTCGTACCACCCCTCACGCAAGGGACGTAGCCGGTGTTGGCTACCGTCCTGCTCGATCGTTGGCCGAGCATCCGTGTCCCGGCCGCGTCGCATGCGCGGGAGCAGCAGGTAGGAGACGACGCCGGTGATCGGGTCCTCTACCCGGAACAGCCCGGCGATCAGGGGTCGGGGACGAGTGTTGACCACCGACTCGGTCGAACCGGGACTAGCCTTCCATAGTTCGTACGCTTCGAAAACCGCATCCTGGGCCGCCGCGCGGCGCAGTCCCTCACGCTTCATCAGCTCACGCAGGTGAGCAGTTGGCCATCGCTCGTTTTCGATGATCGCCGCGAGCGTCTGAGGGTCGCAAAAAGCCGGGATACTGCTCTTGCGCCGCTCGAACACGTCCGCGAGATGTTGTCGGTCGGCTTTTCGCAGCAGGACTTGCGAGAGTGGGTAGTTGATGTACCGATAGGGCCCATCTTCGCCGCGCACGGCGGTCGGGAGTAATCCTCGCCCGCGCAGCCAGTCGTTCCAGGCCAGCCACAAGGACTCCTCTTCGCCGGCATCCAGTCCGGCCGGCCGATTGCTTCTCGTGCGCTTCGTTTCCGCGCCGAGGATGTCGCGAAGATGGATGAAGTAGTTCAGCTCTGAGGTTTCTTCACTCTCCCCCATCCGGCTGGCCGCCAACACCATCGCGGCGCAAAAGGCGACGCTCGCGGGCGGCTCCGAGTCCGACACCTGACGCCGCAACCGCGAAAGTTGCACGGCCCCCTCCACGACCACCTTCGCGCGAAGCGCAAGGCAAAAGTCATCCGTCCACCCGTCGCGCTTCGCTGGTTCGCCCCCGAACGTGGCCGCGCCGATGGTGGCAAGCTCCTCGTCGTCGATCGCCAGATACACGGGCGCGCCACGAGGGACGCCTTTGGTGAAGGCCTCTGCTATGGCAGAATTCCAGTCGTCGTAGCTCGCCATGGAGCCGCGCTCCTCGCGCCGGGACTTTAGCTACCTGCTGCCGGCTCGTCCAGTGATGAGATGAACGTTCCCCCCATCGCCCAAGGGCAGCTGGCGCGGCGTCGCGCTCGCGCCTGCTCGACGGCCGGGTGCTCGGCGCGAGCGATATGGGCGTAAAGAGCAGACCGAACCGGGTACACGCGTATCGCGGTGCCGCCGCCCCCTTGCGGTACGAAGGCGCCGAGCAGGATTTCGCCCAGCTGGGTGTCGTCGGCGTGCGGGGCGGTATACCGGCCACATCCCTCGAGCCTGGGTTTCGAGCCGGTGCCGCTCGACGGCACGAAGCGGGGCCGATTCTCCCCGACAGCAGCTGTGGCTGGCCCTAGCCAGCGCGGAAACACGGGCGAAACACCGATGACTTCGCGCCTTCATCGCCGCGAAACGCCCCTGTCGCATCGGCGGGATACCTTCGGGACGCACCGGGGCGGATGCGTCGAGCGCCGCGCCGAATCGTACTTCCGCGAAGCGAGGTTGTTTTGGATCGACGCAGGTTTCTCAAGGCACTCGGCCTCGGCGGGGCGGTCCTCGCCGTCCCCGGGGCGCTGGCCGCGTGTGGCGGCGACGATGACGCCGGCGATGGCCCGATACCGACGGCCACGTCGGCCGACGGCGGCTCGCCCGCAGCTTCCCCGACCGGGTTCCCCACCACCTCGGCCCGGGCTTCGAGCAACGAGAAGATCAAAATCGGCTTCATCGCGCTGACCGACTGCGCGTCGGTGGTGATGGCCAAGGAGCTGGGGCTCTTCGAACGTTACGGGCTCAACGTGGACTTGGTGAAGCAAGCCTCGTGGGCGAGCACTCGCGATGCCTTGCTCACCGGCGATATCCAGGCGGCCCACATGCTCTTCGGCATGCCGTTTTCGGTCTACACCGGGGTGGGCGGCCCTCCCGGCAAGGAGATCTTCATCGCGATGATGCTGAGCGCCAACGGCCAGGCAATCACGCTCTCGAACGAGGACTTCGGTGGCAAGGTCGGCTATCGAACGTTGGAGAAGGTGAAACCCGTGGTCGATGCGCTGAAGGCGAAGCGGGAAGTGACCTTCGCGATGACCTTCCCGGGTGGGACGCACGATATGTGGCTGCGCTACTGGCTCGCCGCTGCCGGCGTCGACCAATCGACCGTGAAGATCATCACGATTCCACCGCCGCAGATGGTCGCCAACATGAAGGTCAACAATATGGATGGCTTTTGCGTCGGAGAGCCATGGGGCGGTGTGGCGGTGAAGGAGGGTATCGGCTTTACCCATATCGCCACCCAGGACATCTGGAAGCATCACCCAGAGAAGGCGTTGGGTGTGAACGCCGACTTCGCCGCGAAGCGGCGCGGCGACCTCAAGTTGCTGATGCGCGCCATCATCGAGGCGAGCGCCTACATCGACGATCCGAAGAATCGGCCGAGCGTCGCGAAGGTCATCGGCGCGCCCGCCTATGTGAATGCGCCGTCGGACGTGATCGATGCCCGACTCGAGGGGAAGTACAACCTCGGCAAGGACCTCGGCGAGAAGACGTTCACCGACGACACGATGCTCTTCTTCAACGGTGGAGCGGTGAACTTGCCGCGGCGCGGGCACGCGGTCTGGTTCATGTCGCAGTACGTCCGCTTCGGCTATCTGAAGGAGCTGCCCGACACGAAGGCGATCGCCGACCGCTTGATTCTCTCGGACCTCTACCGGGAGGTGGCCACGGAGATGAACGTCGCCATTCCCGAAGACGACTTCGCGCCGTTCACGGTGACGCTCGATAGCGAGCAGTTCGACCCGGCCAACCCGAGCGCATACCTGAGGAAGATCGGGGTGCAGTCATGAGTGTCCTTCCCTCTGTCCAGGTCTACGGTGTTCGCGGGCTGATCGCTGCCGCCCGCCCGCGGCTGGAGATCGCGGCGCGCAGCGGCCCGCGCCA
>NZ_DAOUBJ010000047.1:0-15448 GCF_034432735.1 Tepidiforma sp.
CGGACCTGGGACCTCGGCGCGCGCGCGCTCCACCACGACGAGAGCATCCACGCCCAGTGGTCGTGGGGCCTGCTCCAGGGGAACTATCGCCACAGCCCAATCTTCCATGGGCCGTTTTACTACCACTTCCAGGCAGCCATCTTCTTCGTTTTCGGCGCGAGCGATTACACTAGCCGCCTTTCCGCCGCCATCGCCGGGAGCGTCCTCGTCGCCTTGCCGCTCCTCCTCCGGCGTCGGCTTGGTCCAGTCGGGACGTTCGTGGCCGTTGCGTTGATCGCGTTTTCCCCCACGCTCGTCTACTTCAGCCGCTTCTTTCGCGAAGACGTCTACATGGCGGCCTTCACCCTCCTCATGGTCATCGCCATGTGGCGGTACATCGACGAGGGCCGCACGGGGTGGCTCTACGCCTTTGCCGCTGGGTTCACCGGTAACGTCCTCACCAAGGAAGGTTCGTTCCTCGTTTTCGCTGTCGTCCTGGTCTATTTGGATCTCTACCTGGCTTCGCAGCTCGCGGCCCGAACGCTTGCTGGGCGCTCGGAGCGATTCACTCGGCACGACTTCGCCCGCATCGGCGCGCTCGATCTTTCGCCCCCCGAGCGCATGGCCGTGGAAAGCCAGGCGCGCGCAGCCACCGGGCTCGACACGCCCTTCCGGCGAGCGGTGCTCGCCCTTGCGTTCGCGCCCTACGCCTGGCTCATCGCCGCTTTCTGGCCTTTCATCGGCCCGATCCGTCGGCGGTTGGACTGGGGCGAGTCGCTGCCGCGGCCTGGGGAAGTCCTCCTGCTCCTCGGCACCTTCTGCCTGCCGCTCCTTACCCCGGTGGCACGCGTGACCCTACTCGAGCCCCTCGGAGTCCTCGAAAAGGACCGGCTGAGCTGGGAAAAGAGCCTCCAGGGCCCCATCGCCGCGCGAGATGGCATCGCGCTGCTGGGCCTTTTCACGGTGACGACGAGCTTGGCCGCCTTCGCTGGTCTCCAATGGCGACCGAAACTCTGGGGCATCGCCTTCGGCACCAGCGCCCTCGTCTACCTCACCTTCATGACCTCGTTGTGGACCAACCTCCACGGCCTCGTGAGCGGCCCTTGGGGCTCGCTCGACTACTGGTACAGCCAGCAGAACGCCCATCGCGGCGAGCAGCCCTGGTTCTACTACCACCTCCTGATGCTGGCGTACGAATACCTTCCGCTAGCGCTCGTCGCATTGGGTGGGTGGTGGTCCATCGTACGCGGCGACGCCTTTTCGCGATTCCTCGTCACCTGGCTTCTCGGCATCTGGCTCGCACTTTCGTGGGGCGCAGAGAAGATGCCCTGGTTGAATACCCACATCGCCCTTCCTGCCTGTCTCCTCGCGGCCTGGAGCGTCCAACAAGCGTGGAATCGCTGGCGGGAGCGCCCGCCGATCACGAACGGGATGCTTGCGGCGCTCGGTGCCGTGGCAATGGTCTCGTTCGGCACCCTGCTCGTGGTGGCCTACCTCCCAGGCGGAACCGCCATGCACGCGCTCCGCATCCTCGTGGTCGCGGTCGCCATCGGAGCCGTTGCCTTCATTGCGCGCCCTTATAGCCGAAGTGCCGCGCCGGCCATCGCATCCGTCGCCATCGCTGGGGCACTGGTCCCGTTCTCGGTCCGGGCGATGGCGATGGCAAGTTTCGAGCGCGGCGATGTCCCGAAAGATTTGCTGGTTTACACGCAATCTTCGCCCCAGCTGAAGGACGTCGCGGACGACATCGGGCGTCTCGCTGCTGCCACGGGCCTCGGCTACGACCTCCCGATCGCCGTCGACACGACCGACTCCTTCGCCTGGCCGTGGGCCTGGTACCTCCGCGACTATCGCGCCGTGAGCTACCTCGACTTCAGCGTCGGGCCGCCTTCGGGCCAGTACCAGGTGATGCTTGTCGCGGCAGGGAACCTCGGAAGGATTCAGGATTACCTCGCGCGCCCCACAACTACGGCGTACGCCGCGCCGCAGCGCTACCCCCACCGCTGGTGGTACGACGAAACCTACAAGTGGGCGATGGATGTGGAGCCCGGCCAACCCTGCACCTCGCGCGGGGGCGACTGCGGGCCCTTCCGGCTCGCGACATGGAAGCACATCGCCACCGGGTTTTTGGACAGGGGCTGGCTCTCGGCGTGGGCAAGGTACTGGCGCGACCACGACCCAGGGCGGCAGCCTGGGTCGACCGACGCTTACGCCTTCTTTCCCGCGAACTTCGACCGAACCACCGGGCGACTTCGCCCAGAGCCTCTCCTTCCACCCCGCCCAACCGTCGATGGCGAAGGGCGGCGAGTCTTCGGCGGCGCCGGGCCCCAGCCGGGGCAGTTCTTCAGCCCCGTCGATATCGAACGTGATACCGCCGGCAATCTTTTCGTCATCGATAGCGCCACGAAGCGTCTCCAGAAATTCGACGCCGCGGGCAACTTCCTCGCAGCCGTCGATATCCGCGTCGAGCCGTCGAACGCTGCCGAACAGGCCGAACCCTGGGGCATCGCGCTCGGACCCAATGGCGAAATCATAGTCGCCGATACCTTCGGATGGCGGGTCCGCATCTTCGACGCCAACCTGCGGCCGCTGGCCACATTCGGCCAGCCACCCAGCGGAGCCGTTCCCGGGCCGTTCGATCTGTTCGGCCCGCGCGATGCCCTGATGGTCGATAGCGAACTCTGGGTGACGGACACCGGACATGACCGCATCCAGGTCTACAACCTCCAAGGGGAATTCCTGCGCACGATAGGCGGCACTGGCAAGGGGCCAGGTCAGTTCGACGAGCCGGTCGGCCTCGCACGCGGCCCCGATGGCGTCATCTACATAGCCGACATGTACAACCGGCGCGTCCAGCTGCTCGATCCCGACGGCTCCTACCGTGGTGAGTTCCCGGTAGAAGGCTGGGGCGGCCAGGACGTGAACGACAAGCCGTACTTGCGGGTGCTCTCCGATGGCCGGGTGGCCGTTGGACTGCCCAGCCTCGGCATCGTCCGCATCTACACACCGTCCGGCGAACTCGTGGCCTCGATCACGGGCGGTAAGGAGCTCCTGTCCCTCCCCTACGGGATGGTCGAAAGCCCCGATGGTAAGCTCTGGATCGTCGAGGGCGGCGCTGCGCGTGTCCGCCAGTTCGAGATCCCCGACTGAATCCGAAAGGCCGCCCGTGGTTCGCTCCCTTCGATTCTGGGTCAGCCTGCTCATCAGCGCCGTGCTGATCGCCCTATTCCTGCGCGCTACCCACCCACGCGAGCTTGCGGATGCCCTCGGCGATGCCGACTATCGCTGGCTCGTCCCAGGTACGGCCGTCCTCTTCGTCGCTATCGTTGCCCGTTGCATCCGCTGGTCCGTGTTGATGCGTCCGGTCGCACCACTCAGCCCAGCCCGGCTCTTCCCCTACGCGATCATCGGCTACATGGCGAACAACCTGCTCCCCGCGCGGGCCGGTGAAGTCGTTCGCGCCTACGTCCTAGGCGACCGCGAACGTATCTCCAAAATGGGAACCTTCGGCACCATTGCCGTCGAGCGGCTGTTCGACGGTTGCACGCTGGTCCTCATGCTGCTCATCGCCGGGGCGCTCGTTGGGTTCGAAGATGGCCGCCTCCGGGCTATCGCCGTCGCTTCGACGGCACTTTTCCTCGCGGCCATCGTTGGTTTCTACCTGCTCACCCTCCGGGAGGAGCGCGCCCTGCGGGTCGTACACCTCTTCTTGCGCTGGCTGCCCGATCGGTTCGAACCCCAAGTCGAAACGCTCGCCGAGAACCTCGTTCGCAGCCTCCGCTCCGTTCACGAGCCGGGGCCGCTCCTCCTCGTCGCCTTCTTTTCCGGTCTTGCGTGGACCATCGAGGCCGGTGCCTACGCGGTCATCGGCCGCGGATTCGAGATGGATGTCACGTTCGCCCACTACTGTTTGCTGCTCGCGGCTGCCAATCTTGCCATCATCATCCCCACCTTCTTCGGGGGGACCGGTCCGTTCGAGTGGGCAGCCCGGCTGGTCCTCGTCGCTGCTGGGGTCGAGCCCGCGATCGCTTCGGCCTACTCCATCGTTGCTCACGGCGTCATCCTCATCCCGACGACCATTCTCGGCCTGCTGCTCCTCTGGAGCTTCGGCGTTTCCTTCCGCCGCATCACCCGCGTCGACGTCGAAGAACAAGGGGCGCTCCCATGAAGGTGGGTATCGTCGGCGCCGGGGTCGCTGGCCTTGCGGCCGCCCGCGTCCTGCGCGAAGCGGGCCACGAGGTCGCGATCTTCGAAGGCCGCGACGAAGTCGGCGGGCAGGTGGTGACGTTCCCCGTCGGCGGCGAAGAGCTCGAATGCTTTTACCACCACATCTTCACGAGCGACACGACCGTCATTCGTTACATCGAAGAGCTCGGCCTCGGGCCCTATCTCCGGTGGATCGAGCCGCGCAATGCCCACTTCGTCCGGGGGCGAATGTACCCCTTCGTTACTCCGCTCGATTTGCTCCGGTTCACAGCCATCCCGCTCGCTAGCCGCATCCGGCTGGGATTGGCCGCCCTCTGGCTTCGTCGGCGTGCCGACGGCGTCCAGCGCTACGAAGGGATCACCGCGCGGGAATGGATGCTGCGGGCCGTCGGCCAGAAGGCCTTCGATGCATTTTGGGGGCCGCTCCTCAAAGGAAAATTCGCCGACCAGGCCGACCAAGTCGGAATGGTTTGGCTCTGGAACAAAATCCATCTCCGCTTCGCCTCGCGAAAAGGCGGCTCGTCGAAAGAAGTCCTCGGGTACCTCGAAGGGTCGTTCAAGCGTTACTACCGCGCCCTAGCCGACAGGCTCGAGGCCCAAGGCGTCACGATCCGCCTGGAGACCCCGGTCGAACAGGTCGCCGTCGAGGCCGGGCGCGTCGCCGGTCTCCGCGCCGGCGGGGCCTTCCACGCATGCGACGCCATTCTCCTCACGGTGCCGAACGTGATCGCTCTCCGCATCGCGCCCGACCTCCCGCCCGATTACCGCGCCACCCTCCAGCGAGTCCGATACCAGTGGGCCACCTGCCTTGTGCTCGCCCTCGATCGGCCCCTGACACCGTACTACTGGCTCTCGATCGGCGATGATCTGCCGTTCGTCGCCTGTATCGAACACACCAACTTCATGCCCCCCGAGCGGTACGGCGGCAACCACTTGGTCTACCTCTCGAACTACACCGCTCCCGATCACCCCGTTCTCCGGATGGATGCCGACGAAGTGTTCGAGCACTACCTCGACGGTATCCGCAAGCTCAATCCGGCTTTCGACCGTGCTTGGGTACGCGAGAAGTGGTTTTTCAAAGATCCTGGTGGCCAGCCGGTGATCACGACGCACTACTCCCGCTCCATTCCGGATATGCGAACAGGTATCGACGGCCTCTACCTCTCCAACACATCGCAGGTTTACCCCGAGGACCGTGGCCAGAACTACAGCCTCCTCCTCGGGGAGAAGGTCGCGCGCCTGATGCACGAGGACGCGTTGCAGACTGCCCGTTCGCGTGGTGCGGGAATCTGATGCCGCTTCGCCCACGCGCCGGTTAGTCCGCTGTCTGGTACAGTTGCACCGAATTTCACAAGCGAGAGGTCCGGTCGATGGCCGCCGAACCCGGTTTGCAGGAGCTCCGCGAGCTCGTCGCCGAATTCCAGCCCGGTCGTGGGCACGTCCTCCCAGCGCTTCACAAGGTCCAGCACACCTACGGCTGGGTTCCGCGTGCCGCAATCGAAGTCATCGCCCGACAGCTCAACACCACTCCCGCGCTGATCTACGGCGCCGTCACCTTCTATAGCGATTTTCGAACCCACCCACCGGCGACCTACGAAATCGCCTGGTGTTGCGGCCCCGCGTGCCGGCTCCGCGGTGGTGAATCGATTCGCGAGGCCATTCAAGAAGAATTGGGCATCGGCCTCGATCAGCAGACGGCCGACCACCGCTTCGGCCTCCACGTCGGACAGTGCAACGGAACTTGCCACGAGGCGCCCCAGATATGGGTGAACGGCCGCGTCCGCGGAAACCTCACCCCCGAATCCGCCCGAGAACTCATCCGTTCGCTGAGGGATGGTGAATGAACCCGCGTCTCCAGAAGCTCATCTCCGATGCGAAAGCCGCTTGGCAATCCGAACAAGCCTCCGGCCGCGTCCGCGTGCGTGTCACGCTCGACACCTCATCGATCGCGCGGGGGGCCGAGGAGACGCTGGCCCGCCTCCAAGCGGCAGCCGCTGCACGTACCATCGACGCCGACGTGGGGATCACCGGGTCCTGGGGCTTCTGTTGGTTGGAGCCGTGCGTTTCCGTGCGCTCAGCGGCCGGTACCCATGCTGTGCTGTATGGCAACGTGACCCCCGAGCGCGTCGATGATCTCATCGCCGCTATCGCTGCCGGCCGCGACTTGCCCGAGCTCGCGCTCGGCGTCATCGAGGGGAACGCGACCGCCGACATCCCGCTGCTCGATGACCACCCGTTCATGAAAGGCCAGGTTCGCCGGCTCATGGCCAACCTCGGCCGCATCGACCCCGAGAACATCGACCATTACCTCGCCCACGGCGGGTACGAAGGCTTCGGAAAAGCCCTCGAAATGGATGCCGAAGCGATCGTCAAGGAGGTTCTCGATTCCGGGCTCGGCGGCCGCGGCGGCGGTGGCTTCCCCACCGGCCGCAAGTGGGACTTTCTCCGCAACGCCACCGCTTCGCCCAGGTATCTGGTTTGCAACGCGGACGAAGGCGACCCTGGTGCGTGGGTCAACCGCATCCTCATGGAAGGCGATCCGCACCTCATCATCGAAGGCATGCTCATCGCTGCGCTCGCCTCGCACGCCGACGAGGGCTACATCTATATCCGCTACGAATACCCGCTTGCTTTCGAGCGGATGAAAAAGGCCGTGGCCCAGGCTTACGAAAAGGGGCTCCTTGGTAAGGACATCCTCGGGACGGGCAAGAACTTCGATCTGATCGTCTTCCTCGGTGCCGGTTCGTACGTCTGCGGTGAAGAGACCGGCCTAATCAACTCGATCGATAGCTATCGGGGGATGCCCCGCATCAAGCCCCCCTTCCCCGCCCAAGCTGGCCTCTGGAACAAGCCAACCAACGTCAACAACGTCGAGTCCTACGCCAACGCTCCACTCATCCTCCGCAACGGCGCCCAGTGGTGGAGCGCCGTCTCCGACGTCAAGGAGAAGGGCACGAAGATGTTCACCTTCTCCGGGCATGTGAAGCAGGCGGGCTGCATCGAGATCCCGTTCGGACCGAAGGTTCGGACGCTCCTCGAGCAGTACGCCGGCGGCCTCAGTGGAGATCTCCCGCTCAAGGGCTTCCAGCCTGGCGGCCCGCTTTCGGGCGTGCTCCCCGCCTCCGACATCGACCTGCCGCTCACCCTCGACCCTTACCGCGAACGCGGCATGTTCCTCGGGTCGGGCGGCGTCGTCTTCTTCGACCAATCGGCTTGCATCGTCGACCTCTGCCTCTTCTTCCTTGGCTTCTGCGAGGACGAAAGCTGCGGGCGCTGCACTACTTGCCACGGTGGAACGCAACGCGCGGTGGAAATCCTCCGCCGCATCGCAGCGGGGGGCGGCCGAGACGCCGACCTCGAAAACTTCGAAAACCTCATCGGCACACTCGTCTGGTCCAACTGTCTCCACGGTCAGTTCGCGATGACCAGCATCAAGACCTCGCTCAAGGCCTTCCGCGACGAGTACATCGAGCACATCGTCGACAAGGTTTGCCGAGCGGGGGTGTGCAAAGGGCTCATGCCCGGCCGCTGGGCACGAAAGCCGGCGACCCCGACGCCCGAGGCGGTTGCCGCCGACTGAATCGGCGCACATCCGTTCGGCCGCGATACAATGACCTTCGTCCCGTGTAGGGGACGGAGTTCTACCGCGTGTCGACTCCCATCCGGCAACAATATCTCGACCTCCGCAGACGCTACCCGGGAACCATCCTTTTCTTCCGCCTCGGTGACTTCTACGAAACCTTCGATGATGACGCCCGCCTCGTCGCCGAAGAACTCCAAATCACGCTGACTTCGAAGCCGATGGGCAAGGACCTCCGCGTGCCGCTCGCCGGCGTGCCGTACCAGAGCATCGACCAGCACGTTGCCAAGCTCGTCGCCCGCGGTTACCGGGTTGCGATTTGCGAGCAGCTGGCCGACCCTTCCGAGGTCAAAGGTCTGGTCCCGCGCGACGTGGTTCGGATCGTCACCGCGGGAACCGTCACCTCGGAGGCGTCGCTCGATGCCGGCCGGCCGAACTATCTCGGGGCCTTCGCTCGCCGTGGACGCGACGCCGCCTTGGCCCTCGCCGACGTCACGACGGGCGAGATCCGGATTGTCCCGGGCGAGGATGCCCTGACCGAGCTCGGCCGGTCGCCGGTCGCCGAACTCCTCGTCGAGGATCTTGCCGAGGTCGGCAACGCCCACGTGGCAATGGTTCAGCGCCCACTGTTGAGCGACATCGTCGTCGACGCGGAGATCAGCCGCCAGTTCGGGGAGCACGCCCAGGACGCGCTCGTCACTGGCCCGGCGGCTGCCGCAGCCCTGGCGCATATCCTCGTCTACCTCCGAGAAACCTTTCCCGGAGCCCTCGGAACACTCCAGCGCATCCGTTCCGAGGCCCCGGCCGACCAGCTTTTCATCGACGATCGGACCCTCCGCAACCTCGACGTCTTTCCTGGGCCGGGCCGCTCGAGCTCGTTGCTGGCCGTCATCGACCGTTGTCGAACTCCCATGGGTACGCGGCTCCTTCGCCACTGGCTCGCCCACCCGCTCCGCGATCGGGTTCGCCTCGAAGCGCGACATAACGCGGTCGGCTGGGTGGTCGACCATCCGATCGAGCGAGAGCAGGCACAGACGGTCCTCCGCTCGATCCCCGACCTCGGACGACTCGCCGGCCGTGTCGGCGCTCGGACGGCCACCCCGCGCGACCTCGCCGCTCTGCGCGATGGCTTGCGGGCGGTGCTCGACCTCGGTGCTCTGCTCGCCCGCTGCGAACTCCCCGCCCTCCTACGGGATTGCCTTCCTGCGCTGGCGGCAGGCGCCGATCCGCTCGCGACCATCGATGCCGCCCTGGCCGACGACCCCCCAGCATCTTTCGACGAGGGCGGCGTCATCCGGGCCGGCTTCAGCCCGGAGATCGATTCCCTGCGCGCGTTGACACGCGATGCGAAGAGCTTCCTCCTCGGGCTCGAACGCCTCGAGCGTGAGCGCACGGGAATCAAGTCGCTCAAAGTCGGCCACAACAAGGTGTTCGGCTACTACATCGAAGTGAGCGCTGCCAATGCCGCCCTCGTCCCGGCGCACTACCAACGTCGGCAAACCCTCGTTGGTGCCGAGCGCTACGTTACGGAGGAGCTCAAAGAACACGAAGCCCGGCTCATTGGCGCGCGCGACCGGCTGGTCGAGCTCGAACGGCAAGCGTTCGTCACACTGCTGGAGTCGCTGGCAGCTAGCCTATCCGCGCTCCAGGCACTCGCCGAGGCCGTCGCTACGATCGACGTCGCGCTCGGGCTCGGCGAGACAGCCGCCGAGCGCGGTTATACGCGCCCCGAGTTCACCGATGGACACCTCGACATCCGTGGGGGGCGTCATCCCGTCGTCGAGGCGGCCGTCGGGGCGGGCAGATTCGTCCCCAACGACTGCATGCTCGACGAGGCGACCCAGATCCTCGTGATCACCGGCCCGAACATGAGCGGCAAGTCGACCTTCCTCCGCCAGGTCGCGCTCATCGCGCTGCTGGCCCAGGCTGGGTCGTTCGTCCCGGCCACGGAAGCCCGCCTGCCACTCTTCGACCGCATCTTCAGTCGGATCGGCGCTCACGACGACATCGCGGCCGGACAGTCGACGTTCATGGTGGAGATGGTCGAGACCGCCCAGATCCTCCACCGAGCCACTCCGGACTCCCTCGTCATCCTCGATGAAGTTGGCCGTGGGACGAGCACCTACGACGGCATCGCGATTGCCCGGGCAGTGATCGAGTTCCTCCATAACCGGAAGGAGGGAGCGGCTCGCACCTTGTTCGCCACGCACTACCACGAACTCACCGATCTCGAGGACATCCTTCCCCGCGTGCGAAACGCCCACGTCGCCGTCCGCGAAGACGACGGCGACGTCGTTTTCGAGCATCGTCTCGTACCCGGGGCGGCCGACCGCAGCTACGGTATCCACGTCGCCCGCCTCGCAGGGCTCCCGCGGGCCGTCGTGAGCCGCGCCGAACACCTCCTCGCAGAGCTCGAAGCTTCCAGACACCCGACACCGTCGCTCCGGGCCGCTCGCGCCAGCAACGGACACGCCACCGGCCAAGCCGCCCAACTGCCGCTCTTCGCCCCGACACCCTCACCGATCGACCACGATCTCGCCAACCTGGATATCGACAACATGACGCCCATCGAAGCCATCCAAAAGCTCTACGAGCTCCGAGCGCTCGCCCGCGAACGCCGGGTGCCTGGATGACCGCTCCGCAGGGACCGATCCGTGTGCTCCCTTCCGAGGTGGCGGCCCGGATCGCGGCAGGCGAGGTGGTCGAACGTCCGGTATCCGTCGTGCGCGAGCTGCTCGACAATGCGATCGATGCAGGGGCAACCCGCGTTACCCTCCTGTTCGACGATGGGGGCATCCGGCGCATTCAGGTGACCGACGACGGGCACGGCATCCCTCCGGGCGACGTCGAGCTGGCGTTCGAACGCCATGCCACGTCCAAGATCGCTTCGGTCGATGACCTCCATCACGTCCATACCCTCGGATTTCGCGGCGAGGCGCTCCCTTCCATCGCTGCCGCTGCCGATGTCGAGATCCTCACTCGTGCTCGGGGCGAGCCGGTTGGGGTGTTCCTCGCCCTTGTCGACGGTCGGCCTGTCCGCCGCGCGTCCCGCGCCGCACCGGAAGGGACGACGATAACGGTCAGCAACCTTTTCGCCCGCGTACCGGCGCGCCGGAAGTTCCTCGGCTCACCGGCGGCAGAGTCCCGCGCCATTACCACCCTCGCAGCGCATTACGCCCTCGCCTACCCCGGAATCGCCTTCCAGGTTGTCGCCAATGGCCGCCGGGTCCTCACGACGAGCGGCGACGACGATATGCGCCACGCGTTCGCGGCGGTCTACGGCGCCGAGAGTGCACGGCAGGTGATCGCCGTCGAGGCGGTCGCCGATGAACTTTCCATAAATGGCCTGGTAGGTCCACCTTCCCTCCACCGAGGCAACCGCGGCGGAATATCCGTCTTCGTCAACGGTCGCTGGGTGCAGAGTCGGCCGCTCCTGTTCGCCGTGACCGAGGCCTACCAGTCGCAGCTGCCCGGCGGGCGGTTTCCGGTCGCCGCCCTCCATCTTCGGCTGCCCGACGGCGATGTCGATGTGAACGTCCACCCGGCCAAGGCCGAGGTTCGCTTCCGGGACGAACGCGCTGTCGCTCGGGCACTCCGCCGCGCTGTCCAATCGGCCCTGGAGGCCGCCGCGCCCGTCCCCTGGTCCATCGTCGCTCCCGATCCGAAGACGACACGATTCGGATCCCCAGCCGATGAACCGCGCGCCGATGGCGAAACCCCGGCCGGGCGCCTGGTACGTCCCGCTGCCACCTCTGCGGCGCTTCGCGGCCCGGTCCCGTCGCAGGGCATCCTTGCACTGACTCGGCCGTTGGTCCCGCGGTCGGCGCCAGTCGTCCAGGCGACCCACCGCGACGTGCTCCCCCTTCTGCGCGTCGTCGGCCAGCTCAACCTGACCTACATCATCGCCGAAGGTCCCTCCGGGATGTACCTCGTGGACCAGCACGCTGCCCACGAGCGCGTGGTGTACGACCGACTGCTCGCGCGGCGCGAAGCGTCCGGAGCCCCGGCCGCGCAGCCGCTCCTCGAGCCCCTGCTCATCGAGGTCGGCGCCGCTCGCGCCGCCGTCGCGGCGGCGGCCGAGGCCGATCTTGCCGCTCTCGGGCTCCTCCTCGAACCGTTCGGCGAGGGAGCGCTGCTGCTCCGACAGGTGCCCAGCGGCTTCCGCTCCGACGACCCAGTCGCCGCTGTCATCGCGGTGCTCGATGCCATCGAGCGGGATGACCGCGTTCCTGCTGGCTTCGGCAGGGCAGCGGCGACGGTCGCCTGCCATTCGAGTGTGCGTGCGGGCATGGCACTTTCCATGGAAGAAATGCGGCGGCTCATCGAAGACCTTGCTGCCACGGAAACCCCGCGGACGTGCCCGCACGGCCGTCCCACGCTCATCCACCTCGATACCGAAGCCATCGAACGCCAGTTCGCGCGGCGCTAGGACGATCGGGTCAGCCGCCCAGCGATTGGACCGCCGGGATCGGGCGCGAACTCGTCCGGTACTGGCGCTTACCAGCCTCCAAGAGGTCGCCCCCGTGGCAGTCGTTGACGACGATTGCGGGGAAATCCTCCACGACGAGCCGTCGAATCGCTTCCGTACCGAGATCTTCGAAGGCGACTACCTCGGCAGCCTTGATGTGCCGATTCAACAGCGCGCCCGTCCCACCAACGGCGATGCAGTACACCGCGTGGTGCTTCACGATCGCATCGCGAACCGCAGGCCCGCGTCCGCCTTTGCCGATGATGCCCTTGAGGCCCGCTTCCAGCATCGCGGGGGTGTAAGGGTCGAGCCGCATCGCCGTCGTCGGCCCGGCCGAGCCGATGACCGCTCCCGGTCGGGGTGGCGTGGGCCCGACGTAGTAAATGACCTGCCCGTGGAGGTCGATCGGAAGTGGCTCGCCACGCTTCATGAGCTCGATCATCCGCTTGTGGGCTGCGTCGCGGGCCGTGTAGATCACGCCGCTGAATGTCACGTGTGTCCCGATCGTGAGGCCCTCTATCACCTCGTCGGTCAAAGGAGTCGTCAGTCGTACCGAATCAGCCATCGTGATCCTCCGCGGGAGTCGGTCCCAGTGCCTTTGTCATGACGATGAAATGGGCCGGTTGCTTGAGCTGGTGAAGGGCGCTCGCGGGCCACGGGGCCCGGCCGGCGATGACGTAGCCGAGTCGCGCGTAATACGCCGGCAGCTCGGTCCGGGGGCTCGCCACTTCGAGCGTCATCCGCGTGCAGCCCGAACGCCGCGCCCGCTCCTCGGCTTCGGACACGAGCAGACGGCCGATCCCCTGCCCCTGGACGTCGGGGTGCACAGAGAGCATGCCGAAATGCCCCTCGGGTGGACGGAGCCCGAGACGCACGCAGGCGAGCAGATCCCCAGATTCGTCTCGCACGGCCAGAAACGCCTCCTCCTCGAGGTAACGCCGCACCTCCTCGACCGTGGTTCGGTCGACCGCTTTGAAGAAGTCCTCGACCCGGTAAGCGAGATTGATCAGCCGCGTGATCTCCACGGCGTCGCACGGGTTGGCTTCCCCGACGAGCCAGTTGCCCCGTTTCATAAAACCTTCACCATCTCGCAGTATCGGTGCGGCACGAGAAAGTCCCAATGGCCGGCCGGGTGGTCGACTTCGTGGAAGACGCGAAAGCCTAGCCGCTCGTAGTATTCCACCAGGCCGAACTCGCGCACGGTCCCGAGCGCCACAGCTCGAAATCCTTCTCTCCGAGCGAGCGTTTCGGCGAGGGCGACCAACTGCTTCCCGATCCCTCGTCCGGTCCATCCGGATTCGACGGCGGCCATGCCGAAGTAGAGCGCGTCGCGCCACGGGTGATCGATCGAAACATCGACGACCGCCGGCCGCGACGTGCCCGAGGGACCGAGCATGTCCGGCTCGATGAACCGCTCAGCCCGAGCGAGGAGCGCGCTCCCGACGAGGCGCCCCTCCTCCTCCGCAAGAATGAAGCGCGCGCCCGGCCCAGCCTCCTCCAGGAGCTCCGAAGGCGACGTTCGCTGGCCAGCGAAGAGGTGTCGGTAGCGCCCGTAGGCGCGGTTCACGAGTGCCGCGACGGCTACGGCATCGACCTCCTCCGCTGCCACCAGCCGCAGCCCGATGGCGACAGCCATCCTAGATCACCGCCCGCTTCGTCCGTGCCGAATGGCACTGGATGTTCACCGCTACCGGCAACGCCGTGATGTGCGTCGGGTAGGTTTCGACGAATACATCCAGCGCCGTCGTGCTGCCGCCCACTGCCTGCGGCCCCACGCCAAGTTCATTGACCGCCCGTAGAAGCTCCTCTTCCAGTTCGGCGACTTCGGGGTCAGGACTTCGTTCGCCGATCTTGCGAAAGAGCGCGTGCTTGGCCATCGTCATCGCCTTCTCGGCGGTGCCACCCACCCCGACGCCGATGACCAGCGGCGGGCAGGGATTCCCGCCCGAAATGTCCACCGTCTCGCAGACGAAGTCGATAATGGCCTGCTTCCCCATACCGGGCAGGAAGTTCTGATAGCGGGACATGTTCTCGCAGCCACCGCCCTTTGGCATGAACATCACCGTAATGCGATCGCCCGGCACGATTTCGGTATGGATAACCCCCGGCGTGTTGTCGCCGGTGTTGATTCGAGCGCTGAAGGGTCGCGCAGCGATGGACTTTCGTAGGTAGCCTTCGCTGTATCCGCGCCGGATTCCTTCGTTGACGGCGTCGATGACGTAGCCACCCGTGATGTGCACGTCCTGGCCAATCTCGAGAATCACGACCGCTGTTCCCGTATCCTGACAGAGCGGCAGCATCCGTTCGCGGGCGACCTGGGCATTTTCGAGGATCTCGTCGATGATTTGCACCGCAAGGGGCGAACGCTCGGTCGCCCGCGCGGCCCGGATGGCGCCCTCGACATCCTCGGGCAGGTAGTGCGTGGCCTCGATGGCCAGCCGCGCCACTGTCTCGGTAATCAGGTCAGCCGGTACCTCTCGCATGCGCATCCCACACTCGTGATGCAGCAAGCGTACCAGTCGCGGCGGGCACGTTCCTCAGGCCGAACGGTCGATGAACTGACCGACCTTGGGGTCGAGCAGACGAACGATCTCTGCCTGCGCCGCGGCAGCGGCCTGGACTGCCTTCACCGCCGCCTGGAACGCCACCCGCCCGGCGATGCCCTCGACCGGGTCCGTCGGAATCGAGGTCGGCGCGATGGCCGAGAGCAGGTTCGGGCCAAAGGACACGAATCGCGCTTTTCCCACGGCATCCGCATCACCGACCCCATCGCCCTGGACTGCGCCCAAGAAGCCGCCGGCCAACTGCGTTTCGAAATCGAAGCGGCATTCTCCCAGGGCTTGCCCAACACCCCCATGGCCAACTCGACCGTGCGCGTGATCTCGGGCAACTTTCTGACCGCCCGGCCAGTGGGCATCGTCGACGGCGTGGACTTCATGCACAGCGGTGTCGTACGCCGGGTCGATGCTGGCGCGATTCAACGCACCATCGACACTGGCGCGATCGTGCTGCTGTCGCCCTTTGGCTTTTCGCCCACCGGCGAGGCGTTCAACCTCACGATGGAAGATGTGGCCACCAGCACCGCGGTGGCCCTGCAGGCCGACAAACTCATCTTCATGACCGAGGTGCCCGGCATCCGCGAAAATCCCAACGATCCCGAAAGCCCCATCGACACCGAGCTGGCACTGGCCGACGCCCAGCGTCTGCTGGCCCAG